>PUPA01000048.1 GCA_003552885.1 Natrialbaceae archaeon | reverse complement strand
GACGCCGCCACTGACCACCAACCACCACCATTCAGTTCGGACGTCGCGGTGTCGCCCTCGACGATGTCACGACGATCGGCGGCACGCGCGACGCCGGACGGACCGGATACCACCCGTTCGCGGCCGATCGCCTCCACGATCCTCTCTGGAGGATCGTGACTCTCTCTATCGGACCGTCGACGAGCACACGCTGGCCCGTCCGAGGGCCGTCGCTCGTCCGTTCGGTAGCGGTCGCTCGTCTGTCCGAGGGCCGTCGCTGATCGATCGGTGGGACGGTCGGGAAAAGCGTCGACGTGGGTCGGCTCAGCCGAAGAGCTCGCCGAGGCCCTCGCCGCTGGCTTCGTCGTCGTCGTCGTCGTCGTCCGTCGTGTCCGGCACGTCGCTGGTCTCTTCGACCTCCTCTTCGTCCTCGTCGGCGGCGGCCGCGCCGGCTGCGCCGGCGGCTGCCGCACCTGCGGCGGGGACGGCGGCAGCCTCGGAGACGGCCTCGTCGATGTCGACGTCCTCGAGGGCGGCGACGAGCGCTTTCACCCGCGACTCCTCGACGTCGACGCCGGCGGCCTCCAGCACGTCGGTGATGTTGTCTTCGTTGAGCTCTTCGTCCGTTTCGTTCAGGATGAGTGCAGCGTATACGTATTCCATTGTCGTGATCCTCCGTTATCCGAACATCGCACCGAGGCCGGCCGCGCCGTCTCCCTCGTCGTCGTCATCGTCGTCGTCGTCGGCCTCCTCGGTCTCCTCGTGGTCGTCGTCCGATTCCTCCTCCGATTCCGACGGCTCGGGCGCGGGCGCCTCGACGTCCTGGAGCTCCTCCGGCAGGGCCTCCTCGTCGTCGATCCGGGCGGCGATCGCCCGCAGCTGGGCGTCGGCCTTCCCGAGCAGGTCGGGCATGAGCGCCTCGTCCTCGATCGCGGCGTGCAAGCCGAGGGATTTGGCCTCGGCGGTCGCCTTCGACAGCAACGCCGGAACGGCCCCCGTGGCCGGGTAGCTCGCGTTGACCGCGAGGTTCCGGGCGCTGGCGGCCGCACTCGCGACGTCGCTCTCGTAGGCCTCGACGTCGATGTCGAGGTCCTCCGGGGCGAAGAGTACGCCCTCGGAGTGGACCGCGCGCAGGTCGAGTCCGACCTCCTTCGGCTCGATGCCGAGCTCGCCGAGTACGTTCGCGAGGTCGGCCGAGACCTCTTCGCCGGCGTCGAGGACGGCCGAGTCTTCGACGACCTTGATCGAGCCGTCGGCGATCCGGGCGTTCGCGCCGACGCTCTGGAGGTCGCCGACGAACGGCCCGGGGTCGACGCCCGTATCGCCCTCGGGGATGACGATCTCGTTCGGGGCGACCTCGCCCTCGTTGATCGGTGCCGGGGTCTTCGAGGCTTCGAGCTCCTTGTAGAGTGCGAACGGGTTGTCGTCGGTCGCGACGAGCCCGACCTGGCCGTCGACGTGCTCGACGAGCGCGTCGAGGCCGGCCGCCTCCAGGGCGCGACTCGTCAGCGTGTTCCGGCTGACACGGACCACGGCGGTGCCGTGGAGCCCCCGGCGCATGTCCTGGAGTTGCTTGCTCGGGATGCCGGCGATGCCGACGACGCCGACGCTCTCGTAGCCCTCGATGAGCTCGGAGAGCGCTTCGACCTCCTCGCGTTTCCACTCGGGGATCGTCTCGGTCCGGCGGTCCGCTTCGGCGCTCATCTCAGGCCACCTCCACGGACGGCCCCATCGTCGTCTTCACGTAGACGGAGTCGATGTTCTGGGGGCCTTTCTCGAGGTCGGCGTGGAGCCGACGGAGGATCACGTCGATGTTGTCGGCGATCTCCTCCGCGTTCATTTCCTCCGCGCCGACGCGCGTGTGGAACGTCCGTCGGTCGCGCGAGCGGATCTGCACGGTGTTTTTCAGCCGGTTTACCACCTCGACGACGTCGTCGTCGGGGCCGAGCGGGTCGGGCATCTTCCCGCGTGGACCCAGGACCGTCCCCAGATAGCGGGCGATGTCCTGCATCATCGCCTCCTCGGCGATGAAAAAGTCGGTCTCGTCGGCCATGTCTTTGGCCTCGTCGTCCTCGAGGTCGGCGACGTCGTCCTCCGAGAGGACCTCGTCTGCGACCTCCTCGGCGCGGACGGCGGTCTCGCCCTCGGCGATGACGACGATTCGCGTCTCCTGGCCGGTTCCGGCCGGCAGGACGATAGACTCGTCTACACGGTTCGACGGTTCGTTCAGGTCAAGGTCGCGCAAGTTTATCGCGAGGTCTACCGTCTCGGTGAAGTTCCGATCGGGCGACTCCTCGAGTGCGCGAGCCACTGCGGTTTCGATATCCGAATCTGCCATCGTTCACCTCCGTAGTACGCAGGGTCTGCTCCTACGGGTCAGTGAAACAGGCCACGCCTGTCTCCTTCGAAGGAAGTCCCATGACGGACTTAAACCCGTCGAACCACGGCCACTGGTCAGTTCGTGGTCTCCCTGGAGGGGTCCTCGGGCTCCGGCGGTGGCTCGGCGCCCTCGATGGCCTCGGCGGTCTCGAGGTCCTTCTCGACCTCGACGTGCCAGCGGTCGACCGTGTCCTCGTACTCCGCGAGCCGATCCGAGGTCTCCCTTTTGAGTCCGTCGTCGTTCACGTTGACCTCGAAGATGAACTCGGTGCCGTTGCCCCGGCCGGACTGTTGGACGTTCGCGCTGATCAGCTCGTTGTCGAAGTAGTAGGGGGCCAGCTGGGTCATCACCCGCTTGTAGACGGTGTCCTCGACCCGACGGAGGGCCTTCCGGCCCGCCGAGTCCGCCGCACGGGTGACGTAACCGATCGACTCCCGCCAGTTGTCGACGGCACCTTCGGCGTCCTCATCCTCGAGAGCCTCGTAGGACGCCGAAAGCTTCTCGCCGGCGGTTCTGACGTCCTCGTTTGGCTCCTTGCCGGCGCGCTCGCCTTTCCCCTCCCCGAGGTGTGCCTGCTCGGCGGTCTTCTCGCTGACGTCGGCGTCCAGGGTTTCGTGGGACTTCGGGCGCCACTCCTCCCACTCCTCGAAGGCACGCGCTAACGGTGCCTCCGCGTCGGTGTCGGGCTCGTGGACGCCGGCATCTCGCAGCGCGCGGGTGATCCGTTCGCCGTGCTCGACGACGTCGACCCAGTCGCCGCGTACTTTGAATCCGGAGATGCTCTCTTCCATTCGGCTGACGGGTGTATGGCGTCGAGCGGCATAAACTTCTTTGGGCTGGCCCGCGGTCGGTCGCCCTCTGACCATGCCGCCGGGAAAGCAACGTCTAAGAGGGGCGAGCGAGAGCCTCCGATATGCCAGTAGAGACGCCGATCGAAGAGCTTCACATCTCCGAAGAGCCGGCAGTCGACGACGTTCCCGGTCCCGACACCGAGGCGCTCATCGCCCGACAGCGCGAGGTCGACAGCAACGCCGTCGCCTACCCGCGCCGGCTCCCGTTCGCTCCGGAGGCAGCAAAGGGGGCGACCATCCGCGACGTCGACGGCAACGTCTTTCTCGACTTCTTCGCCGGCATCGGGGTCCTCAACGTCGGCCACTCGAACCCCCACGTGCTGGAGGGCGTCCACGAACAGCTCGATAAGCTCACCCATACCGTCGACTTCCCCACCGAGGCCCGCGTGGAGTTCATCGAGCGCCTCGGCGAGCGCCTCCCCGGTGACCTCGCGGGCAACAGCAAGATCGTCTTCGGCGGCCCCAGCGGCAGCGACGCCATCGAGGGCTCGATCAAACTCGCCAAACACAACACGGGCCGCCACGGCCTGCTCGCCTTCGAGGGCTCCTACCACGGCACGACCGCCGGCGCGCTCAGCCTCACCGCCGGCAAGAGCTACAAGGAGGGGTACGCCCCGCTGCTGGCCGACGCCGTCCACGTGCCGTTCCCGTACTCGATGGAGCCCAACCCCGGCGGCGACGTCGAGGCGTTCTGTCCGGCCGAGAACTGCTGTCGGGAGGGGTCGTGTGCCCGCGCGCTCGACGCCGTCGCCCGGAAGTTCGAGGGGGCTTACGCCGGCCACGAGAAGCCCGCGGCGATCTGGGTCGAGCCGATCCAGGGTGAAGGCGGCGTCGTCGTCCCGCCGGAGGGCTTTCTCGACGGGCTGCGCGACATCGCCGACGACAACGACGCCATGCTGATCTTCGATGAGATCCAGACCGGCTTCGGCCGGACCGGCGAGTGGTTCGCCGCCGACCACTGGGACGTCACCCCCGACGCGGTGACGATGGCGAAAGGGATCGGCGGCTCCGGGCTCCCGGTCGGCGCGATGGCCTACCACGAGGAGTTCGACACCTGGGGCCCCGGCGGCCACGTCGGCACCTTCCGGGGGAACGTCCCCGCGTTCGTCGGTGGCATCCGCGCGATCGAGTACGTCGAGGAACACGACCTGCTGGCACACGCCCGGGCGATGGGCGAACATATCCGTGGGCGGTTCGCCGAGCTGGCAGAGGACGTTCCGGAGATCGTCGACGTCCGCGGGAAGGGGCTGTTCGTCGGCGTCGAGTTCCGCCGGGACGGTGAGCCGACGGTCGACCTGGTCGAGGAGATCCAGCTCGAGTGTTACCGCCGGGGCGTGCTGGTGTGGTACGCCGGCCGCGAGAAGAACGTCCTCCGGCTGATCCCGCCGCTGGTGGTGACCGAGGGTCAGGTCGACGCCGGGATGGACGTCATCTGTGGCGCCGTCGCGGACGTCGCCGAGAACCACCGCGGCTGAGCCGTTCCGGGAGCCGACGTCCCGCGGTCACCGCCGTCGTCCACGACCGGACGTTACTCCCGACCTCGATCGCCGTCCGCTCGGACGGCGTTTCGGACCCGTCTCGCGGCGACGACCCCACCGAGCACCAACAGGTACGTCCCGAGCGCACCCACGCCGGCGGAGATGACCGCCGACGGGGCGAGGAGGGCGCCGACGACGGCGGTCGCGACGGCGACGGCGAGAGCCCCGACCTGGACGGCCGGCCGCTCCCAGCGTCGTCGCACCGCCGCCCGTCCCCGGGTCGCGAGGAGCTCGAAGACGAGGGTACCGACGCCGCCGACGACGACGAACGGGGCCGCGAGCGTCGCGTCGACGAGAACCGCGGCGAGCCCGAAGGCCACGAGCGCGACCGCCGCGAGGGCCGCGTCCGTCCGTGCGGCCATCTACCGGTACAGCGAGGCCCCGTCGCCGACGGCGGTCCGGTAGGCCCGGCTCTCGACGCCGACGTCGTCGAAGCCGTCGACCATCGCGGCGGCGACGGCCCGTCGGTCGGCCCGCCGACAGACCGCGAGCAGGGTCGGTCCGGCGCCGCTGACGGTGACCCCACTCGCGCCGGCGTCGAGGGCGGCCTCCCGGACCCGGTCGTACCCCTCGACGAGTGCGGCCCGGCGGGGCGTGACGACCGGATCGTCCATCCCGGCGCCGACGAGCTCGGGGTCCTCGCGGGCCATCCCGATCGCGAGTGTCGCGGCGTTGCCGACGGTGGCGACGAGCTCGTCCATCGTCGCGCCGGCGGGCACGACTCCGCGTGCGTCGCGGGTCGAGACCGTCAGCTCGGGCAGACAGGCCACGAGCCCGATCCCGGCGTCGACCCGCGTGATCCGCCCGTCGGCGACGACGGTGAAGCCGCCGAGCAACGCGGGGGCGACGTTGTCCGAGTGGGCCGTCCCGGAGACGAGCGCCTCTCCCTCAGCGGCGACGGGGACGAGCTCCTCACGACTCAGCCCGCGGTCGTAGAGGGCGTTGAGCGCGAGGGCGGCTCCGGCCGCGCTGGCCGCCGAGGAGCCGAGCCCCGAGGAGGGACGGACGCCCTTGTCGATCCGGACGTGGGCGGGCGCATCGAGCGCCTCGGCGACCGCACCCACGGTGTTTTTCTCCGGATCCTCCGGGACGTACTGGCTGCCGGCGCCGGTGACCTCGATCGTGGTTTCCGTGGCGCGTTCGACCCGGATCACGTCGGCGGGCGCCTCGAGTGCGACCCCGAACACGTCGAAGCCGCTGCCGAGGTTCGCGCTCGTCGCCGGCGCCCGCACGGTGAGCATTGCCCGCACTTTCCCCACCGCGGGCAAAAAGGTAGCGGACCCCGACTCAGCCCGTCCGCCGTGGCGCCCGGAGGAGGAGACCGGCGATCCCGGCCCCGAGCGCGAGCGCGGCGCCGATGAGGAAGGCGACGTCCCAGCCGACGACGCCGACCAGCCAGCCGACGACGCCGCCGCCGAACACCCCACCCCACATCTTCCCGGAGTAGACCAGCGAGTAGTTCGCCGAGGAGTACTTCGCCCCGTAGTAGTCCCCGACGAGGCTCGGGAACAGCGAGAACTGCGAGCTCCAGAAGAAGACCGCGACGGCGACGGCGAGCACGTAGCCGACGCCCGAGCCGATCCCCGCGAAGGCGACGACCCCGAACGTGGCGAGCCCACAGACCAGAAACGAGACGGCGGTGATCCGCTCGCGGTCGAACCGGTCGGAGGCGGCGCCGACGACGAGCCGGCCGCCACCGGAGGCGATCGGCAACAGCGTCGCCGCGACGGTCGCGACCGCCACGGTCAGTCCGGCCTGTTCGGCATAGAGGATGACCCGTGCGGTGATCATCAGCCCCGCCGCGCTCACGGCGAAGAACATGAAGTACATCACCCAGAACTGCCAGGTTCGCACCATCTCCCGGGAGGTGAACTGCCGGCGTCCGCCGTCTGGGGCCGTGTCCGTCCTGGATCCGGTCCCGTCCGCCCCGGGCTCGCTCGCCTCGCCGTCGTCCTCCCGCGTGTCCGCGGACTCCTCTCCCGGATCGTCCGCTCCGGAGCCCGCGTCGCCCGCCGTCGCCGCGGCGGTGCGGTGCCACTCGGCGGGTGGATCGGTCAGCACGAAGGTGCCGACGACGATCCCGACGACGATCAGGATCCCCATGTTCGAGAGCGCCGCCCCCAGTGCGCCCCCGTCGATCATCCACCGGACGTAGGGGACGAACGCGGCGCTGCCGGCGGCGAAGGCCATCGTCCCGATGCCGGTGGTCAGCCCGCGCCGGTCGGGGAACCACTTGACCGCGGTGTTGACGGCGACGGTATACACCATGCCGACGCCCAGCGATCCGATCGCGTACGCGAGGTAGACGTGCCAGACCTCCGTGGCGAACGAGAGCGCGTAGTAGCCCCCGCCGGCGAGCAGCCCCGCGACGAGGGTGACCGCCCGTGGACCGTGTCTGTCCCGCCACCAGCCGGCGGGAAACTGCACGAGTGCCATGAGGACGACGTAGGCGGTGAAGACGAACCCGAGTACGGAGAGTGAGGCGTCGAGCTGGCTCGCCAGTGGCCCCTCGAGGGCCGACCAGACGTATTGGTAGGGGCTCACGAGCGCCATCATCACGGCGGCGGCGGCGATCTGCCACCACCGGGAGCGGCCGAGGATGCGTTTCGCCTCGGCCGCCGGATCGGCTCCCGTCGATCGGGACACGGCTCACCCCACCCCGGCGATACCGGCACGTATCCTGAGAGTGCTCATCGGATCCAGAAACCGATCCTCGGCTATTGAATGCGCCGATCCGTGGACGGCTCGCGAGCGGACTCCCGACTGGCTCAGCCCGCCGGCTCGGCCGGCTCGAACCGGTGGAGGGTGGCGGTGTGGTCGTCGTCCCACTCGAGGCCGTGAGTCCGCTCGATCCGGCGTCTGTACGCCTCGAGATCGGGCGACCCCTCCGCACGGGCGTCCTCGTCGGTCAGCTCGCCGAGTCGTCGCTCGCGGACCTCGATCACCTCGAACGTCGTCCCGTCGATCTCGAACCGATCGCCCTCCGCGGCGTGGGGATCCCCCCGGTGGAGCTGGGTGATCTCACCCTCGAGGGCGAGCTGGCGTAAGCGCTCGGCCGGCAGCAGGTCGGCGGCGTCGATCGTCGACATGGATATCACGTCGGGCCCGCGGTCAAAAACGGTGGCGGTCGTTCGACTCCGGTTGGAGGCCGGCGACTAGGGAACGTCGCCTCCGGTTTGACGCTAGCGACGATCAGAGCGCGTCGACGACGGCGTCGAAGATCGCCTGCCCGTTCATGGGCTCCTCGACGGCCGTGCCGTCGACCAGGACCGTCGGCGTGGAGTCGACGTCGTGTTCTTCGCCACGGCGCCAGTCGGCCGCCAGCGTCGGGAAGTACGCCTCCTCTTCCAGATCCGTCGCCACCACGTCCGGATCGGCGCCGTGGTCGGCCGCCAGCTCGGCGAGGGTTTCCCGTCCGGGACTGTTCGCGTCGAACACCGCCGACTTGTACTCGAAGAACGACCCGTTCGGATCCCCGTCGCCGCCGGTCTGATCCTGGACGCTGCGGGCGGCGTTTCCCTTGTCGATCGACGTCTCGGCCGCCGGGAGGATGTAATCGACGTGGCTGTAGGTGACGAACCCCTCCTCGATCAGCTCCATGCGGATCACCGGCAGCAACGACCGGGCGAACTCCTGGCAGGCCGGACAGCCCGGATCCTCGTAGACGTCGAGGGCGACCGGACCGTCACCGAGGGTGGGCGTGGGAAGCTGGTCGGGGTCCTCCTCGGCGTCGGAGAGGCGGCCGGGCGGCGACGAGCCGAGACAGCCGGTGACGGCGACCGTCGTGGCCGCGGCGGCCGTCGACAGGAACGAGCGGCGATTCATGCGGAGGGCTCCGGGTTCGTGACTGTTAGCCCTGTCGGCTCCGGCTCACCAGGTCTCGATCCGGCCCTCGTGGACGTCCTCGACACAGCCCTCACAGTCGGGGTGGTCCGCCTCGTAGCAGGCCGGACGGAACTCCTCGTCGAGCCTCGCCGCCCGCCGCTCGGCGTAGCGTCGACAGACGATCCGGGCACGGTCGGCCTCGTCGGTGGGGATCGATCGGGCGTTGCGCGCGATCCGGTAGGCCTCACGGGCCTCCTCGAGGTTCGACCGCGAACTCGCGCGCAGCTCCTCGAACTCCTCGCCGGCCTCCCGGAGCTTCGAACGCACGAAACGCTCGAGTCGGCGCCGATCGGACATCGCCGGCGTTTGGGTGCCGGGGCCCATAGACCCGTCGCCCGACCCGGCGGCCGACCCCGCCACCACGGACCGTCGCCGACGAACCACCGGACCACTACCGCCGACCCGGCCGACCACTACCGCTGGCGAGTTCGGGACGAACGCCGTCCCGTCAAGGGGTTTCGACGCCCATCCGCGGGATCACTTTCACCCCGGTTGCGGTGGTTTAAATATCGGTGGGAACCAATCCCGGCACGCCTCCCAGTGAAACCCAGAAGGAGGCGAGACCATGAGCGAGCTACGACAGCACGCGGAAGACGTACACGCGCAGTTTTCAGACCACGTCGACGTCGACGTCGCAGACGTCAGAGAGCGTCTCGAGACGCTCGTCGTCGACTACAAGGTGCCGACCGACGAGGCCAGACGGAGCGTTATCAACCACTACCTCGAGGAGGCGGGCATCGAACGCGAGGAGCTCGCCGGCGGCTCGAGCGAGGCCGTCTCCATCGAAGAGATCGACGAGCCCGAGCGGTGGGTCGAGCTCACGGCGAAGCTGATCGAGCTCTGGGAGCCACGCAGTGACTCCATCGATCAGGTCGGCTTACTCGGCGATCCGACGGGCACGATCAAGTTCACCAAGTGGGCGAAATCCGACCTCCCACGCCTCGAGGAGGGCGGCGTCTACCGCCTCCGGAACGTCGTCACCGACGAGTACCAGGGACGGTACTCGGTGAAGCTCAACCGGACCACCGTCATCGAGGAACTCGAAGAGGACCTCGAGGTCGGCGACGACACGAGCGTCATCGAGGGGGCGATGGTCGACATGCAACGAGGCAGCGGCCTGATCAAGCGCTGTCCCCACGAGGGCTGTACGTACGTCCTCCAGAACGGCCGCTGTCCGGAACACGGCGAGGTCGAAGGCGAGTTCGATCTCCGGATCAAAGCCGTCGTCGACGACGGGATAGACGCCCACGAGGTCATCTTCGACGCCGAGGCCACGGAGGGGTTGACCGGCCTGGGTCTGGAGGAGGCAAAGGAGATGGCGATGGACGCCCTCGACACGACCGTCGTCGCCGACGAGATTTCAGACCGCGTGCTCGGCAGCTACTACCGGATCGAGGGGCCGACGTTCGGCCGGTACGTACTCGCCGACGACGTCGAGGAGCTCGCCGGGCCGGCCGACTCCGAGAGCCTGCTGATCAAAGCGAGGTCGATCTGAGATGAGCTCCAACGAACTCACCCGCGAGGTCGCCCGGCGCGTGTTCGCCGCCGAGTTCAACGACGCGACCTACACGTTCAAAGAGTCGGACGACGAGCGCGCACCAAACTACGCACTGCTCCCGACGGGCGAGCGTGCGAACCGCGTGTTCTTCGTCGGCACCCTCACCGAGACCGAGGACGTCGGTGAGGACAACGAGTACTGGCGCGGACGGGTCGTCGACCCGACGGGGACGTTCTTCGTCTACGCCGGCCAGTACCAGCCGGAGGCCGCGGCCGCCCTCCGGGACGCCGAGGCGCCGTCGTACGTCGCCGTCGTGGGCAAACCCCGCACCTACGAGCCCGAGGACGGTCGAATCAACGTCTCCGTTCGCCCCGAGACGATCGCGGTCGTCGACGAGGCGACCCGCGACCGCTGGGTCGTCGAGACCGCAGAACGAACCCTCGACCGGATCGAGGCGTTTCGCGAGTGGGAGCTCGAGGCCGACGCCCCCGAGGGCGCGACGACGGTCCCCAGCAACGAGTACGCCGCGATGGCCCGCGAACGGTACGACTCGCCCGTCGAGAACTACCGTCGGTCGGTCGTCCAGGCCCTCGAGGGCCTCGAAGAGCCGACGGCGACGGCCTGACCCGGAGCCGTCCACCCCGCCCGGGGTCGACCCGCGCTACGCGTCCGGACGCCGTCTGACGAACCGTTAAGTGTCGGGATCGCTAGGATCCGGTGAGATGGGCAACAAGAACAAGACGGTCTCGTTCCGGGTGAACGAGGACGCGTTCGACGCGCTCCAGAGGATCGCCGAGGAGCGTGACATCTCGTTGTCCGCCGTCTTCCGGGACTACGTCGACATGCTCGTCGAGCACGACGGCCGGGTCGAGGTCGTCCCCGAGGACAGGGTCGCCGACCGCGAGGGCGAGACCCCGTCGTTCCCGCCGACCGTCGAGGTCCCGAAGAGTTTCGTCCGTGAACACGAACGCCTCGAACTGGAGTCAGAACACCTCCGGGAACAACTGGAGGAGTACAAACGGTACGCTACGGAGCTTCAGGACCGACTCGACGGACAGGAGGAGGTCATCCTGCTCGACGAGCTCGACGAGGACGAGGAGTACCGGCTGCGATGACATCCTCCGCGCCGTTCACGGCGCGGTTTCCTCCGTGGGAGTCTCAGTCGGTCTACGACTCGCCGGAGGCAACATTCCCACTGCTGCCAGCGGTACTTGGGTCTGTGCGCTGTTCTTTGGGACTTTCGTGAGAGCGTGGTGACTCCGACCAGTTGTGGTCGTCCCACTCGAACCGCACGGGCCGTGCCATCGGCCTGACTGCCTTCTCTGTCTGCCGCTCGAGGAACGTTTCTGACGCTGTGAGGTCTGCGTGTCCCTCGAATCCACACGGACAGGTGAGAGTGTCTTGGTGTCGTGTCGTCCGATCTTTGCCGCCACACTGTGGACACTCCTGACTGGTCCAGGCTTCCGACCGGACTTCCACCGAGATTCCGTATTCCTCGGCAGTACACACCAGTCGTTCGGTGAATTGCTTGAACGCCCAGAAGTTGTGCGTCTTCGCGTTGGTTTCGACCGACCAGTGCGTCTCGAGGACGTAGGTCAAGCCACCGATATACACAGTATCAACGCCTTCGGCGTACAGTCGTCCCAGCAGGTCACGGCACAGGGCTTCTTGGGCGTGGTCGCGTCGACGAGTCCGTTTTCGGTATAGCCGGCGGATACGTTCGCTACTGTACCGGCCATCCTCGAGTTTCGACTGTAACCGGGCGATTTCCCGCGTCGTCTCACGGAATCGCTGGAACAACTCGCGGCCTTCGTACAGGTATTGCTCGCCGGTCGTCGTGGTACAGGCGACGAGATTGTTTGCACCAATATCCAAAGCGGCCTTCTCGTCGGCCAGTGGAGTGTCCCGTGCATCATCAGAAACAGTCACGGGCTGCGAAGCTCGGAAGGTGCAATCAGTCTCGTCGTACCACAGGTCCAACCGGCCCTGTTTCTCGTACTCGGGCCAGTTCGGTTCGCCAGCAATCTCCAGCCGGAGTCGTCCGGTGTGGTCGTATCGGTCTTTCAGCTCCGACCCAACCAGTATCTCCAATCGGGAGCGGTCGCCCCATTCGACGGTGTACGACGTGTTGCGGATGACGGTCTTGAGTTGCCGTCCATCGTCTTCATTACCACGGAATCCCGGCGGTTCCGGGTGCTCAGTAACCGATGTGTTCGACTCGTCGTGGTACTGGTCTTTCAGTCGGAAGAACCCGCGCCACGCTTCGCTGTTTTTCCGTATCACCTGTTGGGCGGTGGACGCACCGAGAACGCCTTTGTATCGCCCTTCGAGTCGCCCGGTATCGGCGTCCCACACGTCTTCGTCCTCGAAGCCGTCCTCGCTGTTGTACCGCATGAGACGCTGATAGTTGACTTCGTTCCAGAGAGCGGCGGAAGCGTCCAACAGGTCCCGTAGCAGTTGCTCTCCATCATCAGAGAGCGGTCGCACGGCGAACGTGTTGGTACGCTTCATCCAAAGTATAATGGGACCCAATGTCTAATAAGTCCAAGGATGAGGCCGAACATCGACATTGACTGGGCAATCCACGGACGAATCAAAGACTACGCAGAAGCGAACGACCTGAATCTCTCGGAAGCCTATGCAGAGGTGTTAGAAGCAGGACTTGAGGCGTTGGAGACTCAAGATCAGCAATAACTTGGTGGTTTCTCACCGAAGCTTACGCGATTCACGCCCGCCGTGAACGGCGGGACTCTCTCGCTGTTGAAAGGTAGGTCAGCCGGTCAGCTCGCGTCCGGCCGAACGGATCCGCTCGCGGGCCTCCCGGTCGCCCTCGACGGCCGCGAGGGCCTCGGCGGCCTCGAGGGTCCGGACGGCGTCGTCCAGAAAGGAGAGCACGTCGCCGGGATAGGCGTACACCATGTACTCGTCGCTCATCACGTCGACGATGGCGTCGGGGCCGAGCCCCTGGCTGCGCAACTCGAGGAGGTAGCGGACGAACTTCCGTTCGGGACAGCCACAGTAGGGGTTGTCCGGACAGTCACAGTCGAGAAAGTCCTCGGCGAACTCGAGGACCCGCTCGCGGCTGGCGTCGTCTAGCTTCTCTAGACCCTCCCCCTGGAAGAGCACGTCGAGGGTCGCGCCCTTGAACGCACCTTTCGGCACCGTCGTCTCGAGTTGCGAACAGAGCTGACGGTGGTTTTTGAGGTAGATCTTGTCGGTGATCGCCACGGCTCGTCTACTCGCGGGGAGGACAAAAGTGCCGCGACGGCCGTCCACCGCGGCGGTCGCCGGTCGTGAGGGGATGACACGGCCCCGCGAGAGCGTAACGTATTTTACTGCCTCGGTGGGTACCTACGGACGCCAGCGTGTCCGGGTTGGGGTAGTGGTTATCCTTCAGCCTTGTGGAGGCTGAGACGCGGGTTCAATTCTCGCACCCGGACTCAACAACTAATTTACATTTAATCGTGCTGAGCCGCCGGACCGTGGCGAGGGGGTATATACGATGGCACGGCCAGAATAGAACGTACGAGCAGTGTGGAGAGGAGCTCCTCCGAGTATCGAGATAAATACTGCACCGACGACCGCGAGCTGACGGATACACGCCCTCGGGAACGTGGTGTCGCTGTGTGTCGGCTGTCACCGGAACGCGGAGTTCGGCGGGATCCCAGCCCCGAGGCTCCGGGAGGCGATCGGCGAGAACGGAGAGAGCGTCGTCGACTCGTGACCGAACTTAGAGCAGGCCGGTCTTTTGGAGTTTCATCAGGTCCTCGGTGTCGAGGGTCTCACCTTCTTTGAACTTCTGGTAGATCTCCTCGGCCTCGGCTTTGGCCTCCTCCTTTTTCTTGTCGCGGGCGGACCTGCGCTGTTTTTCCTCCTTCTTGTCCAGCTCGCGCAGACGCTTCTGGACGCGGACGAAGTCCTCGTGGTGGCGGTCGGCGGCCTCCTGGGCCTCGACGAAGCTCTCGTGCATCTCGTCGGCCTCGTCGCGGATGTCGTCGGCCTCCCGGTAGGCCTCGATCATCATGTTGTGGTGCTCCTGGGCCTCGTCGGCGAGCTCCGTGACCTTCTTGTGGTGTTTCGACGCCTCCGAGCGGACCTCCTCGGCCTCCTCACGGAGCCCTTCGAGCTCGTTCGAGCCCTCGAGTTTCCCTTTGCGGTCGGCGTACTCCTCGCGTTTGGACTCGATCTTCTCGATGAGCTCGCGTTCCTCCTCGCTGGAGAGCACCTCGGTCTGTTGTTTGAACTCGAGGGACTCGATCTCCTCTTTGAGCTGGTCTAAGTCCTTGCCGTCGTCGAGTTCCAGCTCGGATTTGAGCCCGTCGACCTCGTCGAACAGCTCGTT
>PUPA01000096.1 GCA_003552885.1 Natrialbaceae archaeon | reverse complement strand
GGGGCGGCGGCGTCGCCCGCGACTACATCAGCGCCGCCAGGGAGCTCGGCGCGAACGAGATCGAACTGGATCAGCTCGGGATCGACGTCACCCGGCTCAACGCCCGGCTGTTGATCGCCGCCCTGGGGGAGAGAGCGGTGACCGCCCCGGCCCGGACGTACGACGACGCGGGAGACGCCCTTCGGCAGGGTGACGTCTGCGTCATGGGCGGGGTCGCCCCCGCACAGACGACCGACGCCGTCGGCGCCGCCCTCGCCGAGTACGTCGACGCCAACTTGCTCGTCTACGCGACGAGCGTTCCCGGCGTCTACGACGACGACCCGAACGAGAACCCCGGCGCGGTCCGATTCGAGGCGCTCACCGCACGCGAACTCGTCGACGTCATCGCCGACCTCGAGATGAACGCCGGCTCGTCGGCCCCCGTCGACCTGCTCGCGGCGAAGATCATCCAGCGGTCGGGGATGCGGACGATCGTCCTAGACGGCACCGATCCCGACCGGATCGCGCGGGCGGTCCGATACGGCGAACACGACGGAACCGACGTCGTTCCCGAGGGCGTCGGGGAGGAGCCGACGTACTGGGCCAGCGATGAGCACTGACGATCCCCACGCCGACATCGACGAGAAGCGCGAGACGACCTCGAGCCCGTACACCATCCAGCGCGAAGGCGGCGAGGACCACCACGCGTTCTGGGCTGACGAGGTCGCAGACCGGATCGAAGCACGAGGTCCCGACGAGCCGGTCGTGATCAAAGGCGGCATCTCCCCCTCGGGGGTCCCCCACCTGGGCAACGTCAACGAGATCATGCGAGGCTACTACGTCGCCGAGGTCCTGCGCGAGCGCGGCCACGAGGTCCGACAGGTGTTCACCGCCGACGACCGCGACCCCCTGCGCAAGCTGCCCCGGACGCTGTGTGACCTCGAGGGGAACCTCGTCGGCCTCGGGGCGGTCGACGCGGGCGCGCTCGGACGAAACCTCGGCGCGCCGTACACCGACGTCGCCGACCCCTTCGGCTGCTGTGACTCCTACGGCGATCACTTCTCGACGATCATCCAGGACAGCGCCGACGCCCTCGACGTGCCGATCGAGCTGCTCTCGACGACCGAGCTGTACGAATCCGGCGAGCTCGAGCCCGTCGTCCGCCACGTCCTCGAGAACCAGGACCGAGCGCGCGAGGTGCTCGCGAACTACCAGGAGAAAGTGGACGACGAGTACGTCCCGTTCAACCCCATCTGTGAGGAGTGTGGAAAGGTCACCGAGACGGTGACGGACGTCGACCTGGAGCGTGAGACCGTCGAGTACCGCTGTACGGACTTAGAGGCCGGCGACCGGACGATCAGCGGGTGTGGCCACGAGGGGACGGCCACCTTCCGCGAAGGGAAGCTCCCGTGGCGCTTCGAGTGGCCCGGCCAGTGGCAGGTACTCGGCGTCGACTTCGAACCCTTCGGGAAAGACCACGCCGAGGGCTCCTGGCCCAGCGGCGAGGACGTCGCCCGGAACGTTCTCGGGATCGAGCCGCCGGTGCCGATGGTCTATGAGTGGTTCACCCTCGACGGCGAGCCGTTTTCCTCCTCTGCGGGCAACGTCGTCCTCGTCTCCGAGGTGCTCGAGGTGCTCGAATCGGAGGTCCTCCGGTACTTCTTCGCGAAAGACCCCTCGAAGGCCCGGGACTTCAGCATCGAGCGGCTCGACTTGCTCGTCGACGAGTTCGATCGGTTCGAGGCGATCTACTTCGGCGAGGTCGAGGCGAGCGAGAGCGAGCGTGAGTTCGCCGAGCGGGTCTATCCGCTCGTCGTCGAGGAGGTCCACGAGGAGCGGATCCGGCTCCCGTACACGTTCGCCGCGGTGCTCGGGATGACCGACGACCCCGCCCTCCGCGAGGAGATCGCTCGCCGGGAGGGACACCTGCCGGAAGGGGCCCCGGAGTGGGCGATCGAAGCCGCACTCGCCCGGGTCGAGCGTGCACGAAACTGGGCGCGACGAACCGGCAACGAGTTCGACTACGAGCTCAAGCGGACGGGCCTGCCCGACCACGAGTTCGACGCAGCTACCGAGGACGCCCTCGACGAGCTCGCCGACTTCGTCGAGACCGGCCCCGACGCCGAGACGCTCCAGGGAGAGATCTACGAGACGGCAAAGCGCCACGACGTCCCCGTCGGGGAGTTCTTTGCCGCCGGCTACCGGCTCTTTTTCGACGAGACGCAGGGTCCGAAACTCGGTCCGTTCCTCGCGAAAGTCGACCGGGAGTTCGTCGTCGACCGGCTCCGTCGGGAACGGTAACCGACACTGCCCCGTCGGCGGGAGTCCACGCCGACTGACGGCTTTTTCCCTACTCGCGACCGCGTTCACCACGTGCGACGACGAACTGGCGGACGTTCTCGCGGTCTGTGTGACGAACCGACAACGATCGACCAGGAGTCGGGGTAGTGTGCCCACGTGGCCCACTCGATCGATCCGGTTTCGGGACCGTACGCACGCCGTGAACGACCGGATCGGTGGGGTTAGGGATTGGTAGCCACGCGTGAACGATGAGCTCCCGCACCCACGGTAGCGGGCATGAGGGAATCGAACGTACCGAGGCGGCGTCTCCTCGCAGCGGTCGGCTCGGGCACGGCTCTGACGATCGCCGGCTGTACCGGCGACGGGGGAGATGCCGACGACGGAGCGGCCGACGACGCCGACGGGGGCGACGCCGACGACGCCGACGGGGGCGACGCCGACGACGACGGGGACCGGGAGGACGTCGGAGACGACGCCGACGCCGACGACGACGGAGACCGGGAGGACGACGCCGACGAGGACGCCCGGTGTGAGGGCGGCCCCTCGATCGGAACGCCGATCGAGACGTTCGACGAGCCGTTCCTGACCGACGAGGCCCAGTGGTCGGCGTCGCTCGGCGCGTCACTGGAGTTGATCACCGACGACGTCTACTGTGGGGATCGATCGGTCGAACTCCGCCAGCGCGACGACGACGGTGACTTCCACGGGCGACTCGACTGGCGTCCGGTCGAGCCCGTGGACCTCTCGGGCCGTGACTTCTCGGTCGCGTTCGGTGTGCCGGCGGACCTCGACGGACTCGCGGGGTACGTCGATCTGCGTCTCGGCGACGCCGACGGGAACGTGCTCGTCTTCCGGGCCGACGCCTCCTCGACGTCGGTGCTCACCGAGTCGGCGGAGTGGCTGCGGATCGACTTCGGGCTCCCCAACGCGAGTCCGAACGAGATAGACACCAGCCGGATCGTCGAGGTCGGCATCGATCCCTGGCG
>PUPA01000198.1 GCA_003552885.1 Natrialbaceae archaeon | reverse complement strand
GCGCCGAAGCGGTCGTAGCCGACGGTGGCGATACCGTCTCACCGCCCTCCGGCGAGTACGCCGACACCGCGGGGAACGTGATGGACACCCTACGGCGGAACGATGGTGAACTCACGATCGCCGAGCTGACCGGCGCGGTCGCGGACGGGGACACCTCTCCCGAGACCGTGACGGAAGCCGTCACGATCCTCGAGCGCGATAAAGGACGTCTCGAGACCGACGGCGACACAGTTAGACTGACTACATAACCATGACCGACACCCACCCACTCGAGCCGGCTGTTCGCGACTACTTACACCGACGTGTAAACGAAGGCGTTTCCTTCGTGAAAACCCGGCAGATAGCGGCGTCGCTCGACGTCACCTCACACGACCTGCTGCCGGTCGTCAAACGCCTCAAGCACGACGGCACGCTCGAGGTGTGGTCGGGCTCGAATCCCACCACCTACCGGGTCACGAACGGCGGGCAACCGGACGCCTCGAGCGCGGTGGGTGAGCTGACGACCGACGGCAGCGGAAAGGCTCGCTGTGGAGCCCCGACGAAAAACGGCGGCGCGTGTGGACAGCCAGCCGTTGGGCCGATCGGGAGGTGTCCGAGACACGTTCACGTCGATGGCGGTGACGACACCGACAACACCGACGCCAGGACCGAACAAGGCGATCGCCCGGTGTGGGAACGTCAGCACGACGAGCTGCTCGGAGGTGAGCAGTAACTATGCACCCGATGAGCCTCGAGTCTGGTCGCGCTCGAGTAGAGGGGACAGCGACCGGTCTCGTACGAACGACGGCGCGAAACCCGTCGTTCGCCGTGATGACCCTCGAGCGTGGCAACTCGGGGCGAGCATCAGCCCACCCTGGTTCGTGCGTCGGGGTCATCGCCCGACGCTCGTCGTCTCTGTATTCCCGATGCTTTCACAAAAACGCTCCCGGTTCCTCCATGACGGGAGTGTTTTCGTACGGGCACAGCGCCCTCACACACAGCGGTTTTCATACATATGAGTAGCAACACTAATCACCGAGACGTCGGCGTACGCTGGTACGTCGGCGTCCCGTTCGTGAACCCACCCGGAGCAGATGGAAAAGCGCAGATTGAACAAAACATACTCGAGGCGGCGCTCGAGAAGATCGGCGGCCGGACGCTGTCGACGTCAGGGGTGAACAAGAAAGTCGCCGTCCCGGTCAACCACGTCGAGGTGACGGACACTCACGTCCTGGCCGTGTTCGAAAACTCAGCAATCGGCGCACAGCTCGGCGCTTCGGCGTTCAAGAAGGTGGTCGTCAGGGCGGTGAGAGAGTGGCACAATCGCCACGGGCCGATCGGCGAGCCAACCCGCGCCGAGTACCTCGAAACCGGCACGCTACCCGCGACGACGCTCACCGACGGGAGTGACGACGCAGGCCTTCAGTCGGTTCGCGACCGCCTCGAGGCGGCGGCCGTGTACGACGACGTCGACGAGCCGGAGACGCCCCTGTACCTGACGCTGGTCCCCGAGCGGCCACTCACCGAGCGTGAAACAGCCGCCCTCGAGAGCAAAGTAAACGCGATAGTTGGGTACCGGAACCCACGATTCCGGATTGTCAACGCTGACGTCACGAACCACGGGGTTGTGATCTACGTCGGATCGGCACTTACAGGCGAGCAGCATTTTTACCAACAGCAGGCTATCGACGGCGTCCTCGAGCGGTTCTCTGTTGGTCGTCGGACGGCGAACGGCGACCAACTCAAAGACCCGGAGTTTTGGACCGGCCGAGAGCTTGGTAGCGCCGGCGACCTGGACCTCTCCCGTGAGCGTGTGCTTGCGCGGCTCGAGGACCTGGCCGGGCAACAGGGCCTTGAGGTCCCGCGGACGGACACAGGCCAAAGCGGCGGCGAAACTGAGGCTAAAGCATGACCGACAGCGACGGATTCGAGACGACGGCCACGCTCCGGATCGACGTCCCCGACTCGGAGCTGCGAAACGCTCGCCAGCAGATCGAGACGTCGATCGGGGCGACCTCAATCGGCATGACCGACGGTGGTACGGCCTCGGCACAGGCTGCTCGCGGCGGCGGCCGGCAACAGCGCCGTGCTCGACAGTCACACCGATGGGAACGCCAGCGGACTGAAGACACCGGGGACCTGCTCGAGGAGGTCCGCGACCTCACCGGCGAGGAAGGCGGCGGGATCGTCGACGGCGTCCTCGGTGGACTGACCGGCGTCGGTGGCGATGCCCTCGGAGCCGGTGCCCTCACGGCGGCAGCGGGCGCTATGACCGGAGCAGCGAAGGCACACACCGGAGCGGCGACCGCTTTGACGACGGCAGCGGCAGCACTCGGCGGCTCGAGTGTTATCGACGCGATCGACAGCGACGACATTGACGTCGACACGGACGCGCTCGAGGACGTCGAAGGGATCGACGGTGACGGGATCGCCGTCGAAAAACCCGACTGGGTCCCGCTCGAGCCACCGGAGGAGCCGGAGTGGGTACCGATTGAGGTCGATGATCCCGGCACGGTCGCGTACGAAGGCCCCGAAACACTACCGTACGACGGGCCGGAGTCGATCCCGCTCGACGCCAGCGACGACACACCACTCGAGGTGGAGGACGTCCCGCCGCTCCCGGTCGAGCCAGTCGACCCGATCCCGATTCAAGTCGATGTGTCCGCTCAAGGAGCCGCCGGCGCGTCACCGTCGGTCGGTGGCGGCGGCCTCGAGGGCGTCGAAGGTGTTGGCGGCGGTGTCGAGGTCAGCGACGACGGCGAAATGTCGGTCGGTGAGGCGATTATCCGTGACCTTCCAGGTGGAAACACAGCGTTCGCGATCGGCGGCGCTGAAGGACACGGCCTTTCGCCGACCGAGATGGAATCCTCGCCGTCGACCGGTGGCATCGGCGACGTCGACCTCGGCGACAGCTCTTTCGACCTCGACGACCGCTCAGTCGAGCCAACAGCGCCGGCACAACCGGCTGAGACGTCGGTCAGCATGACGACGCCCGTCCAAATGGGCGACGTGAACGTCGAGACTGACCTCGACCAGCTGGAAGACGACCTTATCCGGGCCGTCGAAGACATGGCAGATGACGTCCGTGAGGACCTCGAGCGACAACTCGACGACGTCGTTCGAAGTGTCGAGGCGCTCGAGCGGGCCCTCCGATAACTGTCGGGAGCCGTGACAAAAAACCGCTGGTCCCGTATCACTTTCTCGAGGCGTCGACCGGCCGTTTATATGCACACCTGGCGACCGTCGGTCGAGTCGGTCCCGTGAGTTCGGATAAGAGATGGTATCTCAGACAACTCGCCTC
>PUPA01000072.1 GCA_003552885.1 Natrialbaceae archaeon | reverse complement strand
GAAGTGATGACGGCCTGCTCTTCGTCCTCGCTGAAGCCGGCCGACGACTCCTGACGGCGCTTTGCTTCCGGGTCGTACTGGGCTTCGATCTCCTGGAACCGCGGGACGAACGAGAGCTCGTGGTGGCTCTCCGTCGGGTGTCCGAGGTACCGGTCCTCGAGGTCCATCTGGGCCCGCTCGTCGTCTTCGGCCAGGGCCTTGAAGTCCTCGTAGACCGCGTGTGCGCCGCTGTGCAGCGCGAACAGCGTGATGAAGATGTACGTATACCCCAGCTCGCCGAGCTCCTGGAAGGTCAGGGGATCGTCCTCCTGGCTCCAGGCGAACGAACTCGAGTAGTTAAACGCGAGGTCGACCCCTGGGTGGGTCTCTTTGAGGGTCTCGGCGTACCGGACGGCGTCCTCGCGCGAGGGATCGGGCATCTCCGGCCAGATCAGGTCGACGCCGCAGTCGGCGTAGAGCCGTCCCCGCTCGAGGTGTTCCTCCCAGTCGCCGTTGGCCGATCCGTAGGCGTCGGTGCGGGCGATGATGATCGTGTCCTCGTCCTGTTTGGCGTCGACGGCCGCGCGGAATCGCGACTCGGCTTCCTCCCGTGAGACGATCTGTTTGCCGGCGATGTGGCCACAGCGTTTCGGCGAGGTCTGGTCTTCGATGTGGACGGCGGCGACCCCCGCTTTCTCGTACTCGCGGACGGCCCGGCGGACGTTGTGGACGCCGCCGTACCCGGTGTCACAGTCGGCGACGACGGGCAGGGTCGTCGCCTCGACCATCCGCTTTGCGTTCTCGACCATCTCGGTCATCGTCACCATCTCGAGGTCCGGGAACCCGAACTGTCCCAGCACCGTCGAGTAGCCCGACATGTAGACCGCGTCGTGGCCGGCCATCTCGGCCAGCCTGGCGTCCAGGGCGTGGTAAGAACCCGGTGCGAACACGAACTCCTGTTCGTCGAACTTCCGGCGCAGTTCCCGTGCCGCGTCGTTGTCCACGTCCCGGACGTGGGGGTCCGTCCGTTCGACCCGCGAGGCGACTTCGTCGGTTCCGGTGTCTTCTCCGGTCATAGTTGTGTCCTCGACCGCATCCCCACTGAGTCCGAACGCGGAAATAAATGTTATGAATTATAATGTTAATATTCTTTAGTGGGTCCGGCTGAGGCTGATTACCACACCCACGGCTAGCACTCACACGACGTGCGTCCGCGACTCCGGCAGGCGGTGTTCCGGCCCCGGGAGTCCCCGACACCGTCTGCCCTACGGCGTGGCGAGCGCGGTCGTCGACCGGAGCCGACTCCATCCCACGTGGGACTCGAGGTCCCGAGGCTCGTCGAGGACGTCGCGGGGATCTCGGCCCGCAGAGCACGGGCCCGTGTGACTCCTCGTCGGTGATCGCGGCCCCGTTCGACCGATCACCGGTGGAACGTCACACCGATCCGTCCCACGGGACGTACACCGTCACCGGGTACGGTGACCGCGGTCGCGGGAGCCGGCGGGTTCGGCGAGCGGGCTCGCTCCGACGTCGAACGGGTTCGCCCAGAGATCGACCGCCACCCGGAGTGACCGTCCCCACGCGGCGATCAGGTGTTCCATCGGGCGTCTGCGGAGGGCCGGAACGTCCCGGGTACGTGGTCGCTCGCCGACGACCGTCTCACAGCGCGGGCAGACGACCTGCACGTAGGGGCCCCTGGTGCGGAACGTCCAGTCGCTCTCCACCGGACCCTGGTGGTCACACTCCCAGCAGCACAGCGTCGATTTCCGACGACCCGGACCGTCGTCGCTGTCGTGGTACCCAAGAGGGCGTGTCATCTATCGGAACGAGAGGCAGGTGACTTATAGCCGTATCTGCACACCCCCTTGCACTGTTAAAGGAATTAAATCGGTCGACGTCCCCCGACGCCGAGACGCGAGGGTTCGTCCCACACGCTGTCGGTTCGTCTACCCCGCCCCGCCGCGGAGGGCTCTCGGTGTCGGCACGGGAACCCGAACGCCCGAGCGAACCGTGAGAGGGGCGTTCAGAGCCCGGCGTGGTTCGTCGTCAGCTGATGAACTTGTTGTCCCGCCAGTTGACGCCACCGGAGGAACTCCCGCGGTCGCGTGGCCCCTCGACGACCTCGACGTCGGCGGGCCGGACCTCGCCGTCGACGATCCGGGTCGCCTCGAGCTGGCCGTCCCGCTCGGTGATCGCCGTCAGGGTGCCTTTCTCCGCGACGGTGGCGATCTCCTCGAGGACGCGGAACATCTCGTACTGGAGCAGGGAGTTTTGCAGGACGGTCTCGCGGTCGCCTTTGAACGCGGCGAACTCGACGAGCTCGGATTCGATCTCCTCTTCTTCTTCCTCGCCCCAGCCGAACGAGCCCCGTCGCTCGTCGGGATCCTCCTCGTAGACGCGGTTTTCGGTCACGCTGGCTTTCAGCTGGGCAGTCGGGGTGTACTTGCTGACCGAGTCGTCCTCCGAGACCGCTTTCAGGATCAGGGTGTTGTTTCGACGGGTGATCTCTACGTCCGCGACTCGCTCGGGAAACGACGTCTCCGCGATGTGCTCGTGGAGCTCCTCGAGTGGCAACTCGAGCGTCGAGTGGAGTCGGTACACGCGTCTGGAATCCTCTGTTGACATGATGGGATGGAAGCGAGGTGTTCTCGTGGGCGCTAGTACGGGTGCGGGACTTATATGGCCTGCTGTTGTGTTCCGGCCGCGTCGACCGGAACTGATCCGTCGGTCGGCTCCGCACGGACGTCCCGATCAGTCGGCGTCGACGGTCGCGGCGAGCTCGCCGCGCTCTTCGAGTTCGGCCAGGACGTCCGAGCCGCCGACGAACTCCCCGTCGACGAACGTCTGGGGGATGGTCTCCCAGCCGCTGTGTCGCTCGAGGGCGACCCGGTACTCGTCGAGCGATTCGAGCACGTCGACACACTCGACGTCGTCGCGGTACTGGGAGAGCAAGCCGAGTGCACGCCGGGAGTAGCCACACTGGGGCATGAGCTCGGTCCCTTTCATGAAGAGGACGACGTCGTTCTCGGCGATCGTCCCGTCGACGATCTCGTCTACCTCCTCCTGGTCGAGGCCGGTGTTCGGTGGGAAGTCCATACCGGACGGTGGCCCCGTAATCTGATAGGCCTTCCGCCCTCGCGGCGTTCGAGTCGAAGCCGGCGGTCGGCCCGTTCCGTCGCCCCCTCGTGGCCGACTCACCCCGGTAACGACCCCGCTCACCCCGACGACGAGTCGGCTCACTCCGACGACGGGCCGAAGCCGACGGCCTCGGCGTCGGCGAGACAGCGTTCGGTCGCCGTCTCCAGATCGTCCTCCCGGACGACCTCGCCGTTCCGGACGAG
>PUPA01000044.1 GCA_003552885.1 Natrialbaceae archaeon | reverse complement strand
GACGCGCTCGAGCCCGTTACCTTTCGGTGCGAACAGGCCGTCGAGCGCGTCGGGGTCGAGCACCTCGTTGAGCGACGGGTACTCCGGCGGTCCGATCTCCTCGACCGGCACGTCCTCCGCGTCCGCCACCGCCTCGACGACCGCCCGGCTCGGCGGCGGTCGGCCCGCCTCGTCGGATCCAGTTTTCCCCTCGGACATGCTGGGTTGAACAAACGACCGTACGAGAATAAGTGTATCCGTTTACGGGACAGTCGTCCGGAACCGACGGTCGTCAGGAAGGTACTGTCGGGCCGGGGTCACTCAGCCGATGTGAATCGCGGGCTTGCCGGGACGAGCCGTCTCGGCCAGCTCCTCGCCTTCGACGCCGCGTCTGACTTCCACCTCGGCGTCGAACTCGGCCTCGAGCAGCCAGCCACCACGGGAGAGGACGGCGAGTTCGCCCTCGCCGTCGAGGGGTGCGGGGTCGGAGCCGCGCTCGGCCAGCTCGGCGACGAAGGCGTCGACGGCCGCCGCGGGGGCGTCGACCTCGGCCGTCGGGAGCGCCGCCCGGACGTCCCCGGACCCGCGGGCGAGCTCTGCGATCCGGTGTTTCCACGCCGGCGCGACGACCAGCTCGATGCGGGTCGGATCCTCGATCTCGACGACGTCGACGATCTCTCGGACGTCCTCGCGGGTCCGCTCGAGCAGCCGTCGTTCGGCCCGCGGGCGTCCGACCGTCTCGGGCTCGGGCCAGTCGGCCTCGACGACGAGCCCCTCCCCGTCCAGGCGGTTCCACAGCTCCTCGGCCAGGTGTGGCGCCATCGGGGCGACGAGCCGGGCGAGGTCCCCGACCGCCCGTCGGCAGACGCCGCGATCGACGGTTCCGTGCTCCCGATACCGCCGGAGCAGCCGGGCGAGCTCTCTGATCTCGGCGAACGCCCGGTGGTACCGGAACCGCTCGAACTCCTCGGTGACGACGGCGACCGTCCGGTCGACCTCGCGGGCGACGTACTCGTCTCTGGGCGCGGAGCCGTCGCGGTCGACCAGCCTCCAGGTCCCACGGTCGCGCTCGACGGCGTCGACGAACGAGACGACGGTCTCGTACAGCTCCTGTTGGAGGTCGTAGGCCGCCCGGACGTCGTTGGCCGTCCACTCGAAGTCCCGTGTCGGGTGAGCCGCCGAGAGGACGAAAAGCCGGGTCGTCTCGGCGCCGTACTCCTGTGGGGCGACGACGTTCCCCCTCGAGGTCGACATCTTCTCGCCGTCGTACAGCACCCTCCCCTGGCTGAGCAGCCGGTCGACGGGCTCACGACGGTCGAGCAGGCCGAGGTCCGCGAGCGCCTTCGTGAAAAATCGGAGGTACAGCAGGTGGAGGGTGGCGTGCTCGTCGCCGCCGACGTAGAGGTCGACGGGGAGCCACTCCGCTGCCAGCTCCGGATCGAACGGGGCCTCGGCGAGACCGGGCGAGAGGAACCGCAGGAAGTACCACGAGGAGTCGACGAAGGTGTCCATCGTGTCCGTCTCGCGGACGGCCGGTCCCCCACACTCGGGACAGGTCGCCCGTTTCCACTCCTCGGCGGCGTCGAGCGGGTTTCCGGTCGTCTTCACGAACTCGGGGAGCTCGACGGGTAGCTCCGATTCGGGGACCGGCACGCGCCCACAGTCGGGACAGTGGACGATCGGAATCGGCGTCCCCCAGTAGCGCTGTCTGGAGATCAGCCAGTCCCTGAGTCGGTAGATCGTCGTCGGCTCGATCGCCTCGACCTCCGCGAGCAGCCGCTCGCGGGCCTCCTCGCTGTCGAAATCGGTGTACTCGCCGCTGTCGATCAGTCTCCCCTCGCCCGTGTACGGGAGCACCGTGTCGTCGGTTTCCGTGGTTCCCTCGGCGTCGGTTCCCGGGGTTCCGGAATCGGCTTCCGTGCCCTCATCGGCGTCGACTCCCGGGGTTCCGGGATCGGTTCCCGTGGTCCCGTCAGCGTTGGCTCCCGGGGTTCCGGGGCCGGCTCCGCCGTCGTCCCCGCCGCCTGCCGCCGGCTCGACCACGCCGACGACCGGGAGTCCGTGTTCGCGGGCGAAGGCGTGATCGCGCTCGTTGTGGCCCGGAACTCCCATCACGGCGCCGGTGCCGACGTCCTCTAAGACGTACGGGGCGACGTACACCGGCAGCTTCTCGCCGGTCAACGGGTGGGTCGCCGACAGCCCCGTGTCGACGCCGTCGTAGCCCGCCTCGCCGGGTCGTCCCTCCCGGAGCGCGTCGACGGCGTCCGCGAGCGCCCGGTCGTCGTCGGTCAGCTCGCCGACGAGCTCGTGGCCCGGCGAGAGCGCGAGGAAGGTCGCCCCGTAGACGGTGTCCGGCCGGGCCGAGAAGACCTCGACCTCGCCGTCGGGGAGCTCGAAGCTGATCTCGGCGCCCTCCTGGCGGCCGATCCAGTTGCGCTGGATCTCCCGGACCCCCTCGGGCCACCCCGAGAGCCCGTCGAGGCCCTCGTGGAGCTCCTCGGCGTAGTCGGTGATCGTAAAGAACCACTGGTCGAGCTCGCGCCGTTCGACGGGGCTCTCACACCGCCAGCAGAGCCGGCCCTCGGCGACCTGGGCGTCGGCCAGTACGGTCTCACAGTCGGGACACCAGTTGACCGTCGCGGCGGTGTACTCGACCAGGCCGGCCTCGTACAGCCGGACGAACAGCCACTGGTTCCACCGGTAGTACGCCGGATCGCAGGTCGTGATCTCCCGGGACCAGTCGTAGCCGAAGCCGAGCGATTCGAGCTCCTCGCGCATCCGCTCGATACACGCCCGGGTCCACCGTTCGGGGTCGGTGTTGCGCTCGAAGGCCGCGTTCTCGGCGGGGAGGCCAAAGGCGTCCCACCCCATCGGGTGGAGCACGTCGTCGCCACACATCCGCCGGTAGCGGGCGTAAGCGTCCGTGATGGCGTAGTTGCGGACGTGACCCATGTGCAACTCGCCGGAGGTGTACGGGAACATCCCGAGCACGTAGGTCGGGTCCGTGGCGTCCGCGGGGAGGGTGTAGACGTCCTCTTGCT
The DNA here is from genome assembly GCA_003552885.1 of Natrialbaceae archaeon. Classification (GTDB taxonomy): domain Archaea; phylum Halobacteriota; class Halobacteria; order Halobacteriales; family Natrialbaceae; genus Tc-Br11-E2g8. The sequence continues at coordinate 302 of PUPA01000044.1, read as the reverse complement.
CCCAGACGTACTGCCAGAACTCCCTGACCTCGGCGTGGTCGTAGCCGCTCATGGTCCTCCCCTGCGCGCGGCGGGCATATGACTGTTGGGACGGCCGTCCGCCGGCGTCTCGACGCGAGCGGCTCTTAGAGGAGCACGAACAGCAGCCACGGGATCAGAAACAGGAGCACGGTCATCACGACGAGGATCAACAGATAGCCCACGCCGGTCCCCACGATCGTCATCCATGAGGGGTGATCGAACTGGCCGAGATCGACTGCCATACCTAACGGCTCGTGGAGACGAACATAAGCGTACCGGGG
>PUPA01000199.1 GCA_003552885.1 Natrialbaceae archaeon | reverse complement strand
GCCATCGTCGGCGTCGGCCGTCTCTTCCCCGGCGTCAGCCCCCGCGAGGTCGTCGCCGAGCAGCTCGTCCATCCCGACTTCCTCGTCGTACTCCTCGAACTCCAGGGCATCGAGCTCCTCGGTGAGCTCGTCGAACTCGACGGCCTCGACTTCCGCTTTCAGCTCGGCGAAGACAGCGCTCGCGTCGTCGACCTCCTCCGTTTCGTCTCCGTCGTCCGGCTCGTCCCCGGGCCGTCCGTCGGCCTCGGCGGGCTCGTCGTCGACTGGATCGACGGCCTCCTCGCCGAGCAGGTCGTCGAACGAGCCCGCTTCGCCCATCTCCTCGAAGGCGTCGACGTCCCCTACCTCCTCGACCAGCGAGTCGAGGTCGTCGAACTCCGAGACCTCGTCGAGCAGCTCGTCGACGGACAGCTCCTCGACGTCGGTCCGGGGGGTGTCCGCGGGGGCCGGATCGTCGGCGACCGGTCGATCGGTCGCCGTGACGATCTCGAACGCCGAGACGGCGTCGACGGGCTCTAAGGCGGCCGCGATCGCCTCCTCCTCGACGGCACTCCGAAACGCCGCGTCGAACGTCCCGCCGTACCCTCCGGCCTCGAGCTCTTCGCGCGGCGGCTCGGTGCCGAGGTGGTCGAAGGCGTCGATCAGCGCGTCGACGACCCGCGGTCCGTCGGGATCGCGGTCGACCGCGAGGCGGACGACGTACGTGTCGACGTCTCCCTCAGTCGGCTCGAACCGCCCGAGCAGTCGATCGACCTCGGCGTCGGTCGGCGGCGCGATCTGTGTCCCCTCGAGGCGTTCCCGTAGCCGGTCGATCGTCGGCCCGGGATCCGGGGCCCGCCCGTCGGCGTCGGCGGCCTCGACGATCGCCTCGAGCTCGTCGACGGCGTCGAAGGCGTCGTCCATCAGCTCGCCGGTCACCGCGAGCTCGTCGCCACGAACGGCGTCGAGGAGGTCCTCGATGGCGTGTGCGAGGGCGGCCGCGTCGCCGAGGCCGACGGCGGCGCAGTTGCCCTTCAGAGTGTGTGCGGCCCGAAACACCCGTTCTATCGCCTCGCCGTCCTCCGGCGACCGTTCGATCGCGAGCAGGCCGTTGTTCAGCTCCGTGATCCGGGTTTCGGCCTCGCGGACGAACTCGCGGACGTACTCACTCATGGCTCTCACCGTCCCTCTCGAACGCCTCTAAGAGTGCTCCGACGAGCCCGTCGGCGGGGACGACGCGCTCGATACGGCCCGTCTCTATCGCCCGGCGCGGAATGCCGAACACGGGACTGGTCGCCTCGTCCTGGGCGATGGTGTGTCCGCCCGCCCCGTGGATCGCCTCGATGCCGGCGGCGCCGTCTCTGCCCATCCCGGTGAGGACGACGCCGGCGAGTGGCCCCGAGACGGTCTCGGCGGCGGTCTCCATCGTGACGTCGATCGCCGGCCGGACTCCGTGGATCCGGTCGCCGGCCTCCGTGGTGACCCGGAGACGCCCCGTCGAGCTCCCGGCGACGGCGAGGTGGGCGTCTCCGGGCGCGACGAGTGCCTCCCCGGGGCCGATCAGATCGCCGTCTCTCGCCTCGCGGACGCGGTAGTCGCCGATGTCGTCGAGGCGCGCCGCAAAGCGGCCGGTGAACGCCTCGGGCATGTGCTGGACGATCAGTACCCGCGCGCCGAGCTCGGCGGGGAGTCCGGCGACGAGCGCCTCGACGATCTTCGGACCGCCCGTCGAGGCACCGACGACGACCGTCGGATCGTCGACGAAGCGGTCGCCCCCCGGGGACACGGGTCGGGCCGCCTCTCCCCCGTGGGCCACGTCGGCTCCGGCGACCGCCACCCGGGGGCGGCCCGCGGTCACCGCCTCGATCGCCGCCGCGGCACGCGAGAGCGCTCCCGCGGAGACCTCGGCCTCCGCCAGGTCGTCGACGGTCCCGACGACCTCCTCGGCGAGATCGATGACCGTCCGCCCGTCCGAACCGTCGGGTTTGTGAAGCACCGCCGTCGCCCCCCGCTCTATGGCCCGCACCGTCGCCTCGGCTCCCTCGTCGGTGTGGGCGCTCAACACGACGATCGGCGTCGGGCGCGAGGACATGATCCGATCGACCGCCTCGATGCCGTCCATCACCGGCATCTCGACGTCCATCGTGACGACGTCGGGCTCGTGGCGGTGGACGGCGTCGACGCCCTCGAGACCGTTCGTGGCCGTCTCGACGGCGTAGCCGGCGTTCTCCAGGGCGCCAGCGACGACGCGGCGCATGAACGGTGAGTCCTCGACGACGAGTGTGGAGGTCATACCGTGGCGACGTCCCTCATGGCTTTCCGGACGTTCTCCTCCTCGAACGGCTTCGTCACGTAGCCGTCGGCGCCGGCTTTCACCGCGAGTTTCATCTTCTCGCGCTGGCCGACGCTCGTACACATGATCACCCGGGCGTCGGGATCGAGCTTCTTTATCGCCGCGGTCGCTTTGATCCCGTTGCACTTTGGCATCACGATGTCCATCATTACGGTGCCGGGGCCGTGTTCTTTGTACAGTTTGACCGCCTCGGCACCGTTTTCGGCCTCGGCGACGACGTCGTGATCCTGCTCGAGTATCTGTCGGAGGAGATTCCGCATAAAGTGAGAGTCGTCCACGATGAGCACCCCTGTCGACATTCAGTGTTACACCACCGTCCGATACCGGTACGCCGATTATAAATGCTGTCTCTCGATTATCAGAGGTGATAAGCGTCCTCAGGGGTCGTCGCCGGCGGCGAGCAGGAACCGGTCGACGTCGAGCAGCCCCGCGGTCTCGACCACCACCGTCGTCCCGGCCTCCTCGTCCTCTTCGGGAGCGTCGCCCGGCTCGGCCGACCCGGAGCCGGGGTCTGACGAACGGCCGGCGGGCTCCCCCGCGACCACGTCCTCGAGCCCGTCGGTCCCGCGGAGGATCACGACGAGCGCCTCGACGAGTGGGTGTTCGAGGAGTCGCGTGTCGACGTCCTCGGCGGCGACGCCGACGTCCTCCAGGGAGGCCTCGAGGTCCGCCGGCTCGAGGACGTGAGACACGGGAACCGACTCGACGCCGCGGACGACGTCGACGTCCATCGCGGCCGGCTGTCGGTCGCCCGATCGTTCGAAGACCACGAGCTTCCCGCTCTCGGATCCGTCCGTGGGGAAGTGGCGTCGCGGGTCGACGACGGCCGTGATCTCCCCGCGGAGATCGGTCACACCCCTGATCGCCTCCGGCGACCGGGGGATCCGGGTCGTCGTCGACGGCGGGTCGGCGATCGTCTTCACGTCGTCGACGGCGACTGCGAGCCGGTAGGGTCCCAGCTCGACGAACACGAACCGTTCGCGCTCTTCGGGTTCGTC
>PUPA01000077.1 GCA_003552885.1 Natrialbaceae archaeon | reverse complement strand
GTCGTCGAGAACTGCCGTTCGCCGCGGAACTCACGCTCCTCGGCGTCCGTGACGAGCAGCTCCATGCCGGGTTCGAGCAGCTCCGCGGACTCGGTCCACTTCCCCCAGAGGGTCACCGTCGTCGGCCCCTCCTCGGTCGCCGGCACCTCGGTCCCCTCGTCGGCTACCGACTCGACGACGACCGGAACCTCCGCGAGCTCGCTCTCGCCGTAGCTCGTCGAGACGGTCCGCACGGCCACCTCTCCCGCGACGGTGCCGCGTACGTTCACGCCTCCGAGAGTCGGCCGGCGGGGGAAAAACGCTGTCGGTCGTCGGCCCCCGTCCGTGGTGGCGGCTCCTCTCTGCGACGGACGGGTTCCGTCGACGGTGAAACACAGCCCATCGCCGGGCGGAACAGCTACCCGCCGTGGGACCGTCCGGACGGTCGATGCCGCTGCTCCAGTTCGACGCGAGCTTTTCGATCGACGACGGGGAGGCGTTCGCCGAGGCGGTCACCGAGCTGTACGTCGAGCGGATGGCCACCTCGCGGGGACACGTCGCCGTCGTCCTCCGGGAAGGGGTGACCGCGACCCTCGGCCGTGCGGAGGGCGATCGGCTCCTCTTTCTCGACGCCGAGATCAGACGGGGCCGCAGTTTCGACCGCAAACGGGCGTTCGCACTCGCCGTCATCGAGGAAGCCCACGATCGGTTCGGGCTCCCCCGGAACGACTGCAAGGTCGTGTTCACCGAACACCCGGGCGAGGCGATGATGGGGTACGAGCGGGTCGGCGGCGAGTGGGACGGCGACTGACCGGCGGTCCGCGGAGTCGTGGCCACCCACCAGTCGACCGGACGGGTCAGTCCGTCCGAGCCGACCGATACGTTCTTTCGGCTCCCCTCACAAGGCCGAGCCATGCGGATCCGCGACTGGCAGGACGTGCTCGGGGACGTGGTCGAGCGCGACGTCGAGCCGACCGACTGGCGGGCGGTCGCCGGCGACCGGGCCGACGGCGTCGGCGAGGACATGTACCTCGCTCACCCCCGCGTCGGCGTCTTCGCTCTGAAGACGTACGCCAAAAACCCCTTCGAGGTCCGCGGGGTCGGCAGCCGGGTCGCCCGCAGGCTCGACGACGAGATCGGCCCGTTCATGCCCGCCGAGGACGCCGACGGCCGCTTCGCCGTCCGGTCGCCCCCGGAGGACGAAGAGCACGCCGAGTCGATGGCCAGCCGTCTCGAGGCCGTCGTCCGGACCCACGCCGACGCCCCGACGACGCCAGGGGATTTCTTCGACGACGTGATGGAGGCCGTAGAGAGCCCCGCCTTCGGCCCGATGGCCTACGACGGCTACGGCCGGCCCGACGACCTCGACGAGCTCGCCGACCGGTTCGAGGAGGCAGACGAGCTGCTCGACGCCGAGCTCGACGACCTCATCGAGACCGACGGGGTCGACCGCGGGTTCATGTGATCGGCGTGTCGGACCGGGCCGTGAGGCGTTCACGACGCCCGTCCGCCGGTGTCACTCCACCCGCGATGCCGTCTCGTCGGTCCGTCCGTGGAGTTCGATCTCGGGTTCGGGTTCGCCGACGGCGACCGGAAACTCGCCGGCCACGCCGCGACCGACGCGCCTTTTCCGCTGGCGCCCGACTCGCCGGTCATGAACGCCGAGGGCGTCATCCGGGAGTACTACCGCAGCCTGCGGGCGGGCGAACCGATCCACCCGTTCTTTCTCGCCGAGGAGTCGACGGTCAAAGTCGGGGTGTTCAGCGCCGTCTACGGGGAGGCGGTCGCCGACTCCCTGCGGGCACAGACCGAGACGACCGGGGAGTGGGTCGTCGAGAGCCAGGCCCTCTCTGTGACCGACCGCGGTCCGTTCGCCACCTTCGCCGACGAGGTTCGGCTGGCCTGGACCGACCACGAGGCGGACGTCCGCCACCGGTTTGAGACCCGGTGGACGGGCACGCTCGTCCGGACCGAAGACGGCTGGCGGTTCGTCTCGATGCACGTCAGTGCGCCGCGGGACCGCGAATGAGCCGTCCGCGGGGGAGAGACGGCGGTGACGGCATCGCGGACCGGCGGCTGCTGGCCGGCTTCGTCCTCCTAGTCGGGCTCTCCGGCGGACTGATGGCGCTCCAGGGCGGCGCCTCCGTGCTCGCGATCGGCGTCGCGACCGCCGGCGGGCTGGTCGCCGGTGGCGCGCTCCTCTGGTATCTCCTCCGGATCGCGGCCTAGACGTCGCTCCACCATCTCGCTATCGCTCCACGACGCTGCCGTCCTCCGGGCCACCGCTCAGGGATCGACCCGTCGGAGCCAGAGCCCCGGCGCGTCGAGTTCCTCGTCCGTCGGCAGGTTCGCCGGGCCCTCCCAGACCACGGCGGCCGCCTCGAGTCCGCGGGCGTCGACGACGCCGTCGAAGAAGGCCTTCCCGCGCTCGTACTGGCGGCGTTTGAGTCCGAGGCCGAGCAGCCGGCGGAACAGCTGCTGGAGCGGTCCCCGGCCCCGCCGGCGGGCGTCGATCTTCCGTCTCAGGTCGGCGTACTCGTCGTCGAACGCCCGGTCCATCAACAGCTCGGCGTACCCCTCGACGACGGTCATCGTCGCGTCGAGCTCGCGGAACGCCGCCCGGTCGAATCGCCCCTCAGAGAGGTGCTCGATCCCCGCCTGCATCCGGGACTCGAGGTGGCCCGACAGCCACGGCGCGGCGCCGAACTCCGCGGCGTGGGTCACCTCGTGGAACGCGATCCAGCGGCGAAACCGCTCGTAGTCGACGTCGAGGGTCGTCGCGGCCCGTCGGATGTTCGGCCGGACGAAGTACAGCGCGTGGTCCTCGTCGGGGGCCTCGGCGAGCAACAACGGATCGTACTGCCCCAAGACGTTCCGCCCGAGAAAGCCGAACAGGACGGTCATCGTGCCGGTGTTGATCGTCCGGGCGACTCCCGGGAACGCCCCGGCTCCGGGGTCGATCCCGCCCATCACGCGTTCGAAGGTCTCGACGTTGGCGTCGATCCAGTGGTGGCGGTTCTGGATCTGGACGATCTCCGGGACGTCGAACGCGAGGTCTGCGACCCGGCGGATCTCCCGGCGGGCGTCGCGGACGTCCCCGGCGTACCCCGCCCGCTCGCCGGGATCCAGCGCGAGCGAGCCGGGCTCGGTGATCGCTTTCGCCCCCTCGGCGGCGGCCTCCCAGTCGATCACCGACTCCCCGGAGGCGCCGGCGACCGACCGGACGCTGCGATAGAGGCTCACGGAGTCGGCTACGCGTGGCGGACGCAAAAGGGTTCGGCCGCTAGTTCACGACGATGTTCGGCTCCTCGCGGTCCTCGACGGGCTCGTCGTCGCCGCGGTACCGGCGGACGGCG
>PUPA01000218.1 GCA_003552885.1 Natrialbaceae archaeon | reverse complement strand
TCGTCCTGGAGCTGTGCGGGGCCGCCGACGTTCCAGACCGTCGTCGAGACGCCACAGTCGGCGACCTGCTCTTCGACGTACTCGGCGTGGTCGTCGGTGGTGTTGACGTAGACGCTCGCGCCGGTGTCCGTCGAGAAGTAGGCGGGGATTCCCTCCTCGCGGAGCTCGCGGACCCGGTTGAAGATCGCGAGCGTCGCGGGCTGCCAGTAGACCCACCCCTCGGGGCCGGTCATCGTCGTCGCCGCCAGCGAGAGCGAGTCGTGCTCGGCGAGCTCGAACGCCCGGTCGAACTCGTCGTTACGGAGGGCATCGCGCATCCTCGCGATCTGGCCGTGGACGTGGGCGTTTCTCGCCTGGAACATGTGGCTGTCGGCGGCCTCGTCGTGGGCGTCTTCGGTCTCTTTGTGGTAGGGGACGAGGCCGACGACGATCCGCAGCTCCTCGTGGAGGTCGGTCGGCACGCGCCGGGAGCGACAGTCCTCGTCGTTGAGGCCGGTGTACAGCTGGGAGAACGCGCCGGTCACCGACCGGGCCGCCGAGGCCGAACCGACGCGGGCGATCGTCGACACGTCCCCGAGGGAGACGTCGAGTTCGGCGGCCTCGGCGAGCGCACGAGCGGCGGCGGCGAACCCCGACGACGACGAGCCCAGCCCGACGTTCGAGGGGAAGCTGTTCTCGCTCTCGACCCGGACGGGGTAGACCGTGTGGGCGGCCTCCGAGCGCCCGCGGGCCTTCTCGACGACGCTCTCGAGGCGCTCGAACGCCCGTCCCTCGAGGGTCTCGCCGTCGACGACGTAGACGTCGTCGTCGTACTCCATCGAGAACTCGACGGTGGTCCGAGTGTGGCTGGGGGCCGTACAGACGCTGATGCTGTCGTGGTACGGCAATCGGGCGATGTCGTCGCGCATCCCGTGGTACTTGATCAGCCCCTGGATCGGGTGGGCCGTCGCCGTCGCTTTCATACCGGAACTCGCTCACGACTGGCGCATAAACCTGCCGCCCCGGGATCACCCGTCGTCTATCGGCGCCAGGGCGTCCTCGAGTGACTCGCGCCACTTTTCGGCCTCCGCCGTCCGCTCTTCGAGCCGCTCGACGAACGCCTCCAGCTCGGCGATCGACGCGCCGAGTTCGGACTCGGTCGCAGACAGCGTCGACTCGAGCGCCGCCGTCTCGGCGTCTACGTCCTCACGGAGGGCCTCGACGTCCGCCGTGAGCTTCGCGCCCAGGGTCTCCTGGCTGTCGGTCAGCTCGGCTTCGACCTCGCCGATCTGGCTCCCGATCGAGCTCACCTCGGCGCGGAACCGTTCTTCGAACCCCTCGACGCGGTCGGCCACCTCCTCTAGTTCGTCGAGCCGGCCGACCACCTCGTCGAACCGGTCACCGAACTCGCCGTCGAGGGCGTCGAGGTCCGTCTCCAGCGTCTCGAGTCGGCCGTGGATTCGCTCGAACCTGTCGTCGACGTCACCCTCTAGGGTCTCGAGTCGGTAGGCCACTCCGTCGACGTCGTCATCGAGGGCTTCGACGCTCGCCTCGATGGCCGCCGTTCGCTCGTCGGTGGCTTCGGCCCGTCCCTCCAGACGCGTCTCGAGGGTCTCGATCCGGTCTGCGAGTCGTTCGTCGGCGCGCCGGCGTTCGTGGATCTCCCGGCGGTGGGCGAGGAGTTCGCCTTCGAGACGCTCTAACGCCCCCTGGACGTCCGCGAGGACGGTCTCGGCTCGCCCCTCGTCGTCGAGAAACTCCTCGAGAGCGTCGGTGTAGGCGTCGAGCGCCGCCACCGTCGACTCGAGACGCTCGACGCGGACGTCGGTGCTCGTCCGCGCGGGCGATCCCGCCCGTTCCTCGAGGTCTAACGCCCGTCGTAACGCCGTCTTCTTTGCGCCCCCCTGGTCTTCTTTCAGCGTCTCGAGCAACGCCGAGAGTAGCGCCTCCCCGCTCGTTGCCCGGCTCGATCCCGCCTCGGTCGTCCGCTGGTTTGCACCCATTCGCAGTTGCCCCGTCGTCCCCACGACGTGCACCCATTATGTGGTGTCAATGATAATATTTTGGGCCACGGTCCCGAACCCGAACCCTCAAACGGGCGCCATCCCACCATCGACGTATGGACAGTGCGGACCGCCGCGAACGGACCGAGGTAGTGATCGACCGACTCGAGGAGGCCTACCCCGACTCGACGATCTCGCTTCGGTACGCCGACCGTCTGGAGCTGTTGATCGCCGTCGTCCTCTCCGCACAGTGTACCGACGAACGCGTAAACCGGGTGACAGCGGAGCTGTTCTCGACCTACGACGGCCCGGAGGCGTACGCGAACGCCCCCCAGGAAGAGCTCGCAGAGGCGATAAACTCGATCACCTACTACAACAACAAAGCCTCCTACATCCGGGAAGCCTGCACGAAGATCGTCGAGGACCACGACGGGGAGGTGCCGGACACGATGGCGGAGCTGACCGAGCTCCCCGGCGTCGGCCGGAAGACCGCGAACGTCGTCCTCCAGCACGGCCACGACGTCGTCGAGGGGATCGTCGTCGACACGCACGTCCAGCGTCTCACCCGGCGGCTCGGGCTGACCGAGGAGGAGTACCCCGACCGGATCGAGGCGGAGCTGATGGAGCTCGTCCCCGAAGACCGCTGGCGCCTCTTTACCCACCTCTGTATCGATCACGGACGTGCGGTCTGTACCGCCCGGAGCCCCGACTGTGAGGCGTGTACCCTCGCGGACGTCTGTCCGTCAGAGCGGGGCGACGGCGCCGTGGACCTCGCCTCGGGCGAGCCCTGGTAGGCGCGAGTTCGGTCGGATCCGGGGGAGAAAGGGGTACTACTCGTAGAGCCACTCGGCGTCGTGTTGTTCGTACTCGATCAGCTCCTCGTCGTCGAAGTGGATGGCGATCTCGCGTTCGTTCGCGCCCTCGTCCTCGTGGTCGGCGGCGTGGACGACGTTCCGACCCAGGTCGAGGGCGTAGTCGCCGCGTATCGTCCCCGGTGCGGCCTCGAGGGGATCGGTCGCGCCGATCATCTGGCGGACCTGTCGGGTCGCGTCCTGGCCCTCCCAGACCATCGGAACGACCGGCCCCGAGGTGATGAACTCGATCAGATCGTCGAAGAACGGCTTGTCCTCGTGTTCGGCGTAGTGTTCTCTGGCGCGTTCTTCGGGTATGTTGATGACCTTGATGCCGACGAGTTTGAGACCACGTCCCTCGAGCCGGGAGACGACCTCGCCGACGAGCCCACGGGCGAACGCGTCGGGTTTCACCATCACGAAGGTGCGCTCGCTCATCGCTCCTCGGCCTCCGCAGACGCCGCCTCGGCCTCGACGTCCGCCGGTTCAGCCCCCTCGTCGTCGGCCTCTTCGTCCTCTTCGGCTTCGGCGTC
>PUPA01000161.1 GCA_003552885.1 Natrialbaceae archaeon | reverse complement strand
TCCCCGAGCCGGACCGGCCGGACGGCCGCCGGGTGGATCGCGGTGAACAGGTTGCGGTACAGCCCCTTGAGGATCACCAGCCAGCGGACGGTCTTGATCGAGCAGGTCGTCGAGCCGGCCATCCCGCCGAGGAACATACACAGAAAGAGGACGTGTTTGGCCCCGGGCGTCCAGAGATCGAAGTCCACGGAGGCGTAGCCGGTCGTCGTCACGAGCGAGGTGACGTTGAAGACGCCGTGTCTGACCGTTTCCTCGACGCCCATCCCGGAGTTCGGGTCGAGCCAGAGGATGGTGGAGACGACGGCGCCGAAGAACGCGAGCGCACCGAGGTAAAATCGGAGCTCCTCTGACTCCCGGGGCCGCCGGAGGTCGCCCCGGACCAGATAGTAGAGCAACACGAAGTTCGTCGCCCCGAGGATCATAAAGGGGATCACCGCCCACTGGACGACGGGCGTGAACGCGGCGACGCTCTCTGACTCCGGGGAGAAGCCGGCGGTCGCGACGCTCGTGAACGCGTGGGAGACGGCGTTGAACAGGTCCATGTTCGGCGCGAGCCCGAGGAGGTGGAGGGCGTAGAACGTCGCCGCCGCGAGCAGCGTCAGGCCGACGTACAGCCCCCAGATGAGCCGTGCGGTGCGTTCGATCTCCGGGGTGAGCTTCGAGACGTTCCGGCTCTGGCTCTCGGTCTCCATCAGCTGGGCGCCACCGACCATCAGGTTCGAGAGCAAGCCGATGGCGACGATCAGGATGCCGAGCCCGCCGAGCCACTGGATCAGCTGCCGCCACAGCAGTATCCCCCGGGGCTGGTTCGCGAAGTCCCAGCCGCTCATCACGGTCGCGCCGGTCGTCGTCAGCCCGCTCGTGCTCTCGAACAGGGCGTTGACCGTCCCCCCGACCGGGCCGGAGAACGACGACCCCCCACCGCCGGCGAGGGCGAAGGGGATCGCGCCGACGACGGCGACGCCAGCCCAGGTGAGTGCGACCATCAGAAACGCCTCCCGCTGGCCGAGCTCGCGGTCGTCGCTCAGCCGTTCCAGGGCGGCCCCGAGTGCGGCGGTGACGACGATCGCGGCGAGGAAGGGAGCGAGCGGGTCCCCGTCGTAAGCCGCCACCGCCAGCGGGACGGCCAGTGGCACCGCGAGCCACTTCAACACCGTTCCCGTCAGGCTACAGCTCGAGCGCCAGTCGACGCGGATCCTCATCGCGTGGCTCGGTCTGTGTGGGCCGACGACATAACACGTTCGGAACCCGGGTCGACGCGGGAGGACGGGTCGGCGGCAGGTGGTCGACCACAACGCATTTGGCCCGCCTCCGTGAGCCCCTAGTGATGTCCCGAACCCGTCGGAGGGAGCCGCCGTGCGCGTGATCGTCGTCGGCGCCGGGGAGGTCGGCCGATCGATCGCCGAAAACCTCCAGGACTCCCACGAGGTCGTCGTCGTCGACCGTGACGGGGAGCTCGTCGACGAGCTGTCGTACGCACTCGACGTGCTCGCGGTCCGGGGCGACGGAACGGAGATCGGCACCCTCCGGGAGGCCGGAGTCGAGGACGCCGACCTCCTGATCGCCTCGACGGACTCCGACGAGACCAACGTGGTCGTCTGTGGGGCCGCGAAGACGGGAAGCGACGCGTTCACCATCGCCCGGGTCCGTCGCCGGTCGCTGCTCGAGACCTGGGAGGGCGCTCCGGGTGCGTTCGGCGTCGACTTCATGGTCTGTACCGACCTGCTCGCCGCGCGGACGATCTTCCGGATCTCCGGGCTGCCGTCAGCCCAGGCCGTCGACATCTTCGCCGGCGGGCTCGTCCGCATGGCCGAACTCGAGGTCGCCCCCGAGAGCTCCGTCGCCGGCACGACCGTCCGCGAGGCCGACCGGTACGACTCGCTCACGTTCGCCGCCATCTTCCGCGAGGAGGAGATGATCGTCGCGACGGGGGAGACCGCCATCCGGGCCGGCGACCGCCTGGTGGTCATCGGCAGCCAGGAGTCGGTCACCGACTTCGCCACCGACGTCGCCGTCAGGGACGACCAGGGGGCAAAGGAAATCGTCATCGTCGGCGCCAGCGAGATCGGCTTCCAGGCCGCCCGGGAGTTCGAAGAACACGGCTACCGGCCGCGGCTCATCGAGCAGGATCACGACCGTGCCCGGGAAGCCGCGGAGGCGCTGCCGAAGACGATGGTCCTCGAGAGCGACGCCACCGACGCGGAGTTTCTCGCCAGCGAACACGTCGACGAGGCCGACATCGTCATCGCCGCCCTCGACGGCGACGACAAGAACCTGCTCGTCTCGTTGCTCGCCCGCCGGCTCGGCGTCGACCGGACCGTCGCCGTCATCGAGAACGTGACCTACGCCGAGATCTTCGAGACCGTCGGCGTCGACGTCGCGGTCAACCCCCGCGAGGAGACCGCCGAGGAGATCGTCCGCTTCACCCGGGCCGACCACACCGAGAAGGTCTCGATGCTCGAGGGGGATCGCGCCGAGGTGATCGAGATCGAGGTCGGTCCCGACAGCGTCCTCGCCGACCGGGAGATCGCCGACTCGACGGCCGACCTCCCCGACTGCGTCGTCATCGGTGCCCTCTCGCGGAACGGGGCCCTCCTGACTCCCCGGGGGTCGACCGTCATCGAACCCGGCGACCACGTGGTCGTCTTCGTCGACACGGCGGTTCTCGAGGAGGTCGTCGACGCGATCTGACCGTTCCGGCGTCGGATGGCAACGCTTTCCCCGGCCGGCCGCCCACTCGCCGACATGACCTTCTTCGAGCGGCTGGCCGACCGCATCGCGGCGGTCGACAGCGTCCTCAGCGTCGGGCTCGACCCCGATCCGAAGCGTCTGCCCGAGAGCGTTCGCGGACACGATATGCCCCGGTGGGCGTTCAACCGCCGGATCGTCGACGCGACCCACGAGCACGCGGCCGTCTTCAAGCCGAACGCGGCCTTCTACGAGGATCCCGACGGCTGGGCGGCCCTAGAGGAGACGGTCGCCTACGCCCACGGCAAGGGCGTCCCCGTCCTGCTCGACGCCAAACGGGCGGACATCGGGAACACGACCCGCCAGTACGCGACGATCTTGGAGCGAGTCGACGCCATCACGGTCAACCCCTACATGGGTCGGGACTCCCTCCAGCCGTTCCTGGCCGACGAGAGTGCGGGCGTCTTCGTCCTCTGTCGGACCTCGAACCCCGGCGGCGCTGACCTCCAGGACCTCGAACTCGCCTCCGGGGAGCCGCTGTACGAGCGGGTCGCCGCCCTCGCCGATCTCTGGAACGGGAACGGAAACGTGGGGCTGGTCGTCGGCGCGACGTCGCCCGACGAGCTCGCGGAGATCCGCGAGCGGGTCCCCGAGATCCCCTTTCTCGTCCCCGGCGTGGGCGCACAGGGCGGCGACGCCGAGGCGGCCGTCGAGTACGGACTCGCCGACGGCGTCGGCCTCGTGAACTCCTCGCGGGGGATCATCTTCGCCGGGGAGGGCGCTCACGGGAGCGTCGACTTCGCGACGGCCGCCGGGGAGGCGGCCAAACGGCTCAAGCGGCAGCTGAACTGCTACCGGTAGGGGCCGGGTTCCGGTGGCGAACGCCGACTCGCGCGACCGCGTCCTCACCGTCCGGGCGAACCGACGACCTTCTTTGTCCACGGGACGTACCGTCGGCCATGGACGGTGCCGACGGCGAGGGCTACCCGACCGTCGCGGAGCCCGCGACGGCGCGCTTTGTCGTCCGGGGCTCGGAGTTTCTCGGTCACGTCCGTCCGGTCGAAGGCGTCGAGGAAGCCGAGTCGTTCGTCGAGTCGGTCCGCGAGGAGTACGCCGACGCGACCCACAACGTCCCCGCCTACCGGGTCCGGACCGGCGGCGACCTCCTCAGGGAGTACGCCAGCGACGACGGCGAGCCGTCGGGCTCGGCGGGGAAGCCGGCGCTCTCCGTCCTCGACGGGCGTGAACTCGAGAACGTCGCGGCCGTCGCCACCCGCTACTACGGCGGCACGAACCTCGGCGTCGGCGGCCTGGTGCGGGCGTACTCCCGGGCGGTGAACGCGGCCGTCGAGGAGGCGGGCGTGGTCGAGCGACGCCCCCACGAACGGTTCTCGGTCACCGTAGGCTACGACGACTCGGGGACCGTCCGGGGGATCGTCGAGAGCGCCGACTGCGAGTTCGAGGCCGCCTACGAGGCCGACGTCTCCTTCGACGTCCGGGTGCCCGTCGCCGAGGCCGGGAGGCTCAGAGATCGGATCCGCAGCGCGACGAGCGGGCGGGCGAACCTGGAGTGATCGGGGCGTGCCCTCGCTCGTCGGTGAGCGATCGCGAACGGGCGAGGCGTACCGTGATCTCGAAGACGGTGGCCTCGGAGGACGCGGGGAGATCCAACAGCGCTACCACCCCGGGGCGAGTCGGTCCCGTATGGTACGGCGAAACCGGATCCGCGAGCGGCTCGAGGACGGATCGACCGCGATCGGCGCCCGGGCGACGGTGATCGACCCGACCCTGGTCGAACTCTACGGCACGATCGGCCTCGATTTCGTCTGGCTCGACTTCGAACACACCGGCGGGAGCGTCGTCGACGGACCCGTCTTCGAGAACCTCTCGCGGGCCGGCGAGGTCGCCGACGTCGGCCTGCTCGTCCGGCTTCCCACCGGGGAGCCCCACACGATCCGGAAGGCCCTGGACGCGGGGATCCGGACGGTCCTGATCCCGCGCGTGGAGGGGCCGGCGGAGGTCCGCCGGGCGGTCGAGGCCGCCCGGTTCGTCTACGACGGCGGGCCGGGGACGCGGGGTAACGCGGCCGCGCGTTCCTCGGGGTGGGGAAACCGGGGTGAGGGGTACGCCACGGCGGAAGACGCGAACACCTGCGTCGGCGTGATGATCGAGAGCGAGGCGGCCGTGGATGCCATCGAGGAGATCCTGGCGGTCCCCGAACTCGGCTTCGTCTTCGTCGGCCCGAGTGATCTCTCGGTCTCGCTCGGCCACCCCCTTGAGACCGACCACCCAGAGGTGGCGGCGGCGATCGACCGGATCCACGCGGCGGCCGTCGACGCCGACGTCCCGATCGGCCGGATCGCCGACGAGCCCGCGGCCGCGCGGGCGGCGATCGCCGACGGTTACCGGATCCTCCGGATCGGCGACGAGCTCTCGGCCGCCCGGGAGGTCCTCGGCGGGCGGCTCACTGCGATCCGGGACGGGCCGGGCTAGAACGGTCCCGCTCCGCCACCGCCTTGCATCTGTTGCATCATCCGCTGCATCTCCTTTTCCGAACCCATCCCCTGGAACTGCTTTATCGTCCGCTCCATCATCTTGAACTGGCCGAGAAGCTCCCTGACGTCCTCCTCGTCGGTGCCCGAGCCCCGCGCGATGCGTTCGATCTGGCTCGCCCCGATCGCCCGGGGGTACTCCTTTTCGGCGTCGGTCATCGAGTCCATGATCACCTGGAACGTCGTCAGCCGATCCTGGGTGACGTCCATCGCGTCGTCGGGCAGCTGGTCCATCACGTTCCCGCCGAGCCCGGGGATCATGTCGAGCACCTGATCGAGCGGGCCCATGTTGTTCATCGCCTCCATCTGTTTTTGCATGTCGTTCAGGGTGAAGTTCCCCTGGAGCATGTCCTCGGGATCCCACTCGTCCTCCTCGACGCCGGTTTGTTCCATCGCACGCTCGACGCGCTCTGCCAGCTGGGCGAGATCGCCCATCCCGAGCAGCCGGGAGATGAAGCCGTTCGGCTCGAACCGTTCGATGTCCTCGACCTCCTCGCCGGTGCCCAGAAACGCGATCGAGGAGTCGGTCTGGTCGACCGCCGTCAGCGCGCCGCCACCCTTGGCGGTGCCGTCGAGCTTGCTGATGACGACGCCGTCGATCCCGATCGACTCGTCGAACTGGCTCGCCTGCTCTTTTGCGCCCTGGCCGATCGCGGCGTCGAGGACGAGCAGGGAGGTGTCGGGGTCGACGACCGACTCGATCTCCTCGATCTCGGCGATCAGGTCGTCCTCTAAGGCGTGTCGGCCGGCGGTGTCGACGATGTGAACGTCGGCCTCCTCGAGGGTCGCGAGCCCCTCGCGGGCGATCTCGACGGGGTCGTCGGCGTCGGGGTCGCCGTAGAAGTCGACCTCCGCCCGCTCGGCCATCTGTTTGGCCTGGTCGTAGGCGCCGGGTCGGAACGTGTCGGTCTGGATCACGGCGGGCCGGAGGCCCTTCGTCGAGAACCACCACGCCATCTTCGCCGCGGAGGTGGTCTTCCCCGACCCCTGTAAGCCCGCGAGCAGGATCGTCCGCTCCTCTAGGGGGAGCTCGGTCGACTCGCCGATGAGCTCGACCAGCTCCTCGTAGACGATCCGCAGGACGAAATCCCGCGCCGGCGTCCCCGCGGGAGGCTCTTCCTCGAGCGAGCGTCCTTTGATCGACTCGGAGAGCTCCATGACCAGCGAGACGTCGACGTCGGCGGCGAGCAGCGATCGCTGGATCTCCCTGACGACCTCCTCGACGTCCTCCTCGGAGATGCGTGACTTTCCACGGAGCGTATCGAGGGTGCTCCGGAGGGAGCTTCCCAGATCGTCGAGTACCATGTGCGAGGCGGTACGCGGCGGGGAGCTTTAACTCCCGCGGCGCGGCCCCGAAACCGGCCATCGGGCTCGGCCCCCGCGACGCGGTCGTCGCTCACTCGAACTCGATCTCTCCGGCGTCCTCGTCGGCGGCACGTTTCGCGAGCGCCGTCCGAAGGCGTTCGCGACAGTCCCCGTGGATCGACCGGGCGGCGGACAGGTCGACGTCGTAGGCCGTCGGCGTCCCACGGAAGAACGTCTGTGAGCTCGCGGTGTCGACCACGAGCGAGGCCAGCCCGAGCCGACGCTGGAAGATCGATCGGCGGGTGTTGACGGTCTGGACGCGGTAGTACGGGACGACCGTCGTCTGCCGGCGCCAGAAGCCCGACCGGAGCACGACGTGGTTCTCGCCGACGTAGTAGCCGAGGTTGAGCCACTTGAGGTGAGCCGCCGGCGGCACCGCGAGGAAAGCGAGGAGGGCGTAGTACCAGCCCACCAGAGGGGTGGTCCGTGAGAGGCCGTAGGCGGCCGCGACCAGGAGGCCGGCGACGATCGAGTACCGCGCGAGGTACCGTCGTCGGGCGACCGTCGTCGGTCGCTCCATCGTCGGCCGCTCGAGGTCGGTAAAGCGCTCGGCGAAGCGGTAGGCGCGTCGCTCTCTGGCCAGTGGGATCGCCGACTGGCTGCCGCCGGTGCTGTCGGGGCCGTAACCCGCCGTCTCGACCCACAGGCCGGCGTAGCCGATCAGCCGCTGGAGCGGGTTGTCGGTGATCGTCACCGACTGGACCTTCTCGACGGGGATCGAGCCGCTGTAGTTCTGGAGGAGCCCGCGCTCGTAGACCAGGTCGTCGCCGGCCCGGCCGAGCTGGAAGCCGTAGTAGCTGACGAACGTGAACCCGGCGCCGACGACGTAGGTCAACACGGCGCCGTAAAAGAGCGATATCAACGTGAGCATGGCGTACCCCCGGGGGGTGCCGGCGGCGATCGTCTCCGGGCCGCCGAACGGCCTGGCGGTGGCCAGGACGACCTCGAGGGCCGTGTCCCCGGCGACGAACGCGAAAAAGAAGACGACGGCGGCGGCCGCAAACCGGAAGGAGGCGAACGAGTAGAGCAGAAGCTCCCGGGAGCTCAGCCCGAAGAGCCGCCTCGTCCGGTACTCGTCTGCGAAGACGGGCTCGTCGGTCGACTCGTCTTCGGGATCGGACGGCTCGTCCGCGACGTCGGCCGGCCCGAGCTCGTCGCCGGCGTCGTCGAGGTCGGCGTACACCCGTTCGCCGTCGACGTCGGCCGACTCCGGATCGGCCGCCTCCGGCGGTCCGATCGCCTCCTCGGGACGGTCGCCACCCTCGAGGGCGTCGGGATCGATCCACTCGAGGTCCCCTTCCTGCCCGGCCGGTCCGCCCTCGTGGTCGTCCTTCGCGGCGGCTCTCCGGTCCTTCCGCCGTCGTTTCGACTCGGCCGTGAGCCGGCGGATCTCCCGCTGGAGCCGGGCGGCCTCGTCCTCGCCGACGAAGTTGAGCACGCCCTCTGTCGCGCCGCCGCCGGCGGTCTCGACGTTGACGATCGCGAGGCCGAACAGTTTGAACAACACCCCCTGTCTGACGTCGACGTTCTGGACCCGGTGGTAGGGGATCTCCCGGTCGCGCCGGGAGAACACCCCCGAGGCGACGTCGAAGGTGTCGGCCGTGAGCTCGTACTCGAACCGGTAGTAGTAGGCGACCCCGTAGGCGGCCCCGAGCAGGAACCCCATCGGCGCCGCGACGATCGTCCAGAAGCCGCTTACGGGATCGAACGCCGCCGCCAGGACCGTCGCGAGCACGAAGCCGACGAACAGTCCGGTGAACCCCCGGTTGAGCGCCATCAACACCGCACTCAGGGGGTGGAGGCGGCTCATACCGCGTCGTCGCCCTCGCTCTCGACGGCGAGGTCTCGCAGGGTGTCCTGGAGGGTCCGGGCACGCTCGGGTGTGAGCCCGGGGACGCGGACGTCCGCGTTCCGCGAGCCGGCGGTGTAGACGACGAGACTCGAGAGTCCGAGGAGGCGCTCTATCGGCCCGAAACGCGTGTCGACGTGCTGGACGCGGACGAACGGCACCGACGTCTCGACGAAGGTGATCACGCCACGCTCGAGGTACAGCGAGTCCTCCTGGAGCTCGAACCGCCAGCGTCCGTAGAGCAAGACGGCGTAGGCGACCCCGAGGAGGAGAACCACGAGCGCGGCGCCGACGGGGATGGCCACGGGCAGCTCACGGAGCTGGCTGTCGACGCCCGTCGCGATCAGCCCCACGATGACCGCACCGATCGCCGCCTGGGCGACCCAGAGCAGCCTGATCCGGGGATGAAGGGATTCCATACTCGTTCTGTCTCAGCAGCGAAGGAAAAAGTCTCGGTCCGCCGCCGTCACGGCGACTCCTCATCCGGAGTTCCGTCGGTCGATCCCACCCGTTCCAGCCGCGGATACGACTGGGTGCCGCCGGCGGAGTTGCGGGCGACGACCGTCGCCACGGCGGCGTCGCCGCCGATGACCGACCGCCGTCGCTCCTCGTAGTACATGACGGTGAGGTCGAGACAGGCTCGCAACAGATCGTTCGACCGGAACCGGTACCGATCGCTCGAGGGACCGACCTCGGCTCGCTCGCTCGATCTGAGGTGGTGTTCGTAGACGAGGACGCCGCCGGGGGCGAGCGCCTCCTTCAGCTCCGGGAGGAGCCCGAGGGCGGCGAAAAACGACACCGTCACCAGATCGTAGGCCTCCCGCTCGAAGGTGTGTTCCTCGACGTCCGCCCGGATCCAGTTCACCTCGACGCCGCGCCGGTCGGCGCGCTCGGCCGCCCGCTCGAGGGCCGCGTCGGCGACGTCGATCGCGTCGACGTCGTAGCCACACTCGGCGAGGAAGATCGCGTTCCGGCCGTCCCCCGTCGCCACGTCGAGGGCGCGTCCCTCGGGCAGCGTCCCGATCCGCCGCTCGAGTTCGGGGATCGGCTCCTCGGGAAGCGTGAAGTCGGCGTCGGCGTACTTCTCGTTCCAGCGCTCGCGGTCGTCGCTCACGCCCGGCGGGACGGGCGCCACCGTCTTGAGGCTCACGGAGTCCCGGCGGCGATCCGATCTGTGGAGCCACGGCTACGCTTCGGGTTGTCGAGTCCCGGCGGCGATTCGGGTCACGGGCTCCGCGTCGACCCGCTCAGAACGGGGCGTCCTCGAGGCCCGCGTCGGGCCCGGCGTCGGCCTCGAGCTCGTACTCCTCGGCCCACTCCTCTAGGCCGCCGGCCATGCTCTCGACGCGGGCGTCGGCGGCGCCCTCGTAGGAAGCGATCAGCCGTGCGGCCTGGACGCTCGCGATGCCGTGGGGGCAGACGGCCACGATCCGGTCGGCGCCGTCGAGTTCGGTCACCCGCGCGGGGAGTCGGTCGAACGGCAGGTTCTCGCTGCCGGGGATCCGGCCGTGTGCGAAGCTCTCTTCGTCCCGGATGTCGACGATCCGGACGTCCTCGTCGGCCTCGAGGAGCTCGCGGACCTCGGCCGGGGTGATCTCGTCGTCCATCGGTGTCGACGTTTGCGTTCGCGGGGAAATAAACGCGTCCCCCGTCGGCCGGCGGGACGACCGTCCCGCGGACTCTCCGATCCGAACGCGGACCCGCTCCCATCGCCGAGATGCTTACCAGCTTCGAGCCCCTAACGCGTTCGAGTAGCCCGACGAACGCCCCTCCAGCGACGCACCCCATGAGCACACGAGCGTCACCGAACGAGCCGCTGTGGACCCCGCCCGACGGCCGCCTCGAGGAGCGGTCGCGCCGGGCGCGAACCGAACCGATGTCCGTCCTCGCCGTCGGCGACGGCCGCTACGCGGTCGACGCCGCGAGCGGGGATCGGTACCTCGTCGACCTCGAGGCCGGCCGGTGTGGCTGTCCGGACCACCGCTTCCGTGGGGCCCGGTGTAAACACGTCCGCCGGGTGGCCATCGAGATCACCGAGGGTCGGGTCCCCCCGCCCGGGGCGGTCGTCCGCGACTGTCGTGACTGTGAGACGTCCGTCTTCGTCGACGAGGACGCTCCGGGGCCGACGTACTGTCCCGACCACGAGCTCTCCCCGGGCGACCGCGCCCGTGACCGGGAGACCGGCACCGAGGTGATCGTCGTCGGCGTCTCGGAGCTCCGGGCTGATCACGTCCACATCCCGTCGGCCGACTGTACGGTCGCGGAGTACCCGACCAACGGCCGCTACGGGCCCGACGTTCCCGTCGTGGCCGCCATCTACCCCCACGCGCGAGTCGCCCCGAACGGCACCGTCCCCGCGTCGCTCCGGACGTATCTCTTCCCGCGGACGCGTCTCCGGCGGATCGGGACCCCCTGAGCGGGAGGGAAACGCGTTTTACCATCGGCCCGGATGGATCGGTATGACCGACCTGGGCGACTTCGAGGAGTTCTCCGCGGACGATGGGGGACCGGACGAGCCGGACGGGACCGCTGGGCGGGCCGGCTCCGGTGGAGATCCCGGACGGACCGTCGGAGACGCCGACCGAACCGACACCGACGGAGACCGCGGCCGGGCCGGGAGGGAGGGGTTCGAGCGGGCACCGGTCGAACCCACGGGCGAGGACCGCGGGATGGGGACGATCTGTGTCTCGCGTGGGCTCAAGATCGCCGAGGACGAGGATGGGACGGCCCTGCGGGCGTACGTCACCCGCGGCAACCGGTCGTCGGTCCGGATCGGCACGTACCTGCTCGCACCGTACCCCGACGGCGAGACGCTTTTCTGTCGGATCTCGGGGCTCGAGTACGCCCAGCAGTACCACACCGACGACGCGACGGAGATCCACGCCAGGCGGGCGATGCGCCGGGAGGAGTTCGACGAGGCCGACTACAAGTTCGTCGCCGACCTCGAGCCGGTCGCGGTCGTCTACCGCGACGGCGAGGAGCTCCGCCGACGGATGACCGACCGGGTGCCGAAGCCGGGGACGGTCGTCCGCGAGGCGGCCGACGTCACCGAGATCAAGACGGGGCTGAAGATCCCCGAGGAGGGCGTCTTCCTCGGGCACCTCTCGGTCGGCGGCGAGAAGGTACGGACGGCAGCCAGCCCGCCGACGATCGACTACCGGCTGAAAGACGACTACGAGTCGGGCGATCCGCTGGTGTTCCGACACACCCTGGTCGCCGGCGGGACGGGTTCCGGGAAGACCCACGCCGCGAAGAACGTCCTCAGACAGTACCTGGGCGACCGGACGTATCCGATGGCCGACCGCCCGAACGTCCGTCCGGCGGTCGTCCAGTTCGATCCCCAGGACGAGTACGCCCAGATGCACGACGACAACCCCGAGATGACCGCCGAGTTCGCCCGTCGGCTCGACCGAGAGGGGATCGTCCACGGGGGACACGAGGACACCGTCGCCTTCGTCCCGAAGGTCGGCTCGGCGACGTACTCCGGAGGCCACCACGGGGCGAGACAGGTCGAGTTCACCATCCCGTTCTCGATGGTCCACGACGATCCGTGGCTCGTCGCGGGCAGCGGGCTGAACGACAACCAGTACGGCGCGCTCGTTCGCGTCCTCCTACCGGAGTTCCGTCGCCGCCACGGCTCCGGAGGCAGCTACGAGGCGTTCACCACCTTCCTCGACGACCCTGCCTTGCGCGAGGAACTGGACGAGTCCGGCCGGGTCCACGAGGCGACCTACGACGCCGTCCGCCGGCGGGTGCTCGGGTTCGACCACGTCTTCGACCGGGACGCCCGGCCGATCACGGACCTGGTGAGCGAGCTCGTGAGACCCGGCGGGCTCAGCGTCGTTCCGACCTACCACGTCAACGACTCGCGGGCGACCGAAGCCGTCGTGCTGGCGCTTTCCTCGCTGCTCATCGACCAGAAACTCTCGAACGATCCCGACTACGACCGGATCAAAGAGACCCCGCTGATCGTCGGCATGGACGAGGCACACAACTTCCTCACCGACGCCGACAGCGTCCAGGCCCGGAAGGTGATCGGGAAGTTCACCGAGGCGGCAAAACAGGGCCGGAAAGAACGGCTCGGGCTCTTTCTGATCACCCAGGACCCCCAGGACATCCACGACGCCGTCTTCAAGCAAATCAACACCACGGTCGTGCTCAACCTGGGCGACGAGGACGCCATCAAGAGCGTCAACATCCCCACGACCCTCGAGTCGAAGGTTCCCTACATGGAGAAAGGCCAGATGGTCGTCTACTCGCCGGACAACTCAGAACCCGTCGAGCTGATCGGCCTCCCGACCTGTCTGACCCGCCACGGTCGGGACTGATCGAGGACGGTCGACGGTCCGCCACGGTCGGGACTGATCGGGGACGGTCGACGGTCCGCCACGGTCGGGGCGTAGAAGACATTTCCGACGAGCGAGCCGGACGGACGCCCTTTTATGACTCGGCCCCGTACCGGCGGCTATGATTTTCGAGGAGCTCCCGACGACGCCCACGTCGGAGGAGCTGATCGACAAGGCGTTCTCGCGGGCGGCGCGGGCCGGCCGGGCCAAGGGGGGCCTCGAGGCCCAGCAGTCGATGCTCCAGACGGCGTCGAACATCGTCTCTGACAACTTAGAGAACGTCGTCACCGCCTGGCCGGACTTCGAGCGGGACGTCCACCCGTTCTACTACGAGCTGGCCGACGCCATCCTCGGAGCGGAGTCCTCGGCGGGGCCGGCGGGCGTCGACGGGCTCCGGCGGGCGCTCTCCGAGGTGATGTGGGCGAGCCGGAAAGCCCGGGAGATAAACGGCGAGTACCAGCCCAAACTCAGAAAGACCGACGTCGAGACGGCCCGAAAACACCGCAAACAGGCGTTCGCCCGGCTCGCCGACGTCGTCGAGCAGGTCGAAGAGGAGCTGCTCGGAATAAACGCGGCCAGAAACGCCCTCCGTGACCTGCCGGCGATCGACCCCGACGTGCCGACGATCGTCGTCGCCGGCTACCCGAACGTCGGCAAGTCGTCGTTCGTCAACGCCGTCACGCGCGCCCGTGGAGAGACGGCCTCCTACCCGTTCACGACGCGCGGGATCGGCGTGGGCCACTTCGAGCGGGACCACGTCCGCCACCAGATCGTCGACACTCCGGGGCTGCTCGACCGGCCGCCCGCGGAGCGAAACGAGATCGAGTCCCAGGCGATCAGCGCGCTCGAACACCTGGCCGACTGCGTGCTCGTCGTCCTCGATCCGAGCGAGGAGTGTGGCTACCCGCTCGAGGCACAGCTCGAACTCCGGGAGGCGATCGAGACGCGGTTCGACGGCGTCCCGACGCTCGTCGTCGCGAACAAGCTCGACCGTCGGGACGGCTGTGGGCTCGACGTCGACCACGCGATGAGCGTCGAGACCGGCGAGAACGTCGAGGCCGTCCTCGGGTCGGCAGTCGAGGCGATCGGCCACGAGCCGGAGCTGCCGTTCGAGGGGTAGACGACCCGGGCGCGGTATTGATTATCGTCGGTGCGGTAGCCTCCGTATGGACACCGCGGTACTGCGCGAGGACATGGTCGAGGGGCTCGAACACGAGTCACGGGCGGCCCTCGAGGACGAAGCGGTCGCCGCGGCGATGTGTACGGTCCCCCGTCACCTGTTTCTCGACGACCACCCGGAGGCGTACGCCGACCGCGAGCACGAGCGGCTGGGCACCCGCGTGTTGGCTCCGAGCACCGTCGCCCGTCTGATGGAGGCGCTCGAGCCCACACCGGGGGACTCGACGCTGCTAATCGGCGCGGGCGTCGGTTACACCGCGGCCGTGCTCGCGGAGCTGGTCGGCGAGCGGAAGGTTCACGCCGTCGAGATCGCCCGTCCGGTGGTGGCTGCGGCCCGCGAGAACCTCGCGAAGGCGGGCTACGGCGACGTCCTCGTCGACTGGCGCGACGGGGCCGAGGGCCTGCCGGCGTACGCTCCGTACGATCGGATCCTGATCGAGGCGGCGGCCGTCGCCGTCCCGGCGACGCCACTGGACCAACTCGCCCCGGGCGGCCGACTCGTGTTCCCCAGGGGGAGTCACGGCCAGCGGCTCCTGGCCGTCGGGGCCGACGGTTCGAGGGAGCCACTCGGTCCGGTCTCGTTCGGTCCGTTGCTGGTAGACGGCGAGCAGACGGGGGCGGTAGAGCGCAACCGAACGACGAGAGAGGACGTCGAGTTCGCCCAGCGACGGGCGGAACGCCGCCGTGGCTGGGAACACGAGTGGATCGAGTGGGATTGATCCGCTGGGTTGGGGACTGGGGTGGAGGATCCGCTGGGTTGGGGACTGGGGTGGAGGATCCGCTGGGTTGGGGACTGGGGTGGAGGATCCGCTGG
>PUPA01000231.1 GCA_003552885.1 Natrialbaceae archaeon | reverse complement strand
TCTCGAGGGACTTTACGCCCGCGACGCAGGGGAGGTCGAGCGTCCGTGCCACCCGGACGCCCACCTGGTAGTTGGCCATATCGGAGGACTCGTTGCCGAAGATCAGCAGGTCGAACCCCTCCTCTTCGACCGCGTCGGCGATCGCCGACGCCGTCTCCCGGGGGCGCCACTCGCTCCCGTCGGTCTCCAGCAGGACGCCCTCGTCGATTCCCATAGCGATCCCCGTCCGGAGCTGCTCTGTGGCCTCCTCCGGGCCGAGGGTCAACACCGTCGAGGAGCCGCCGTGGTCCTCGACCAGGCCGACGGCCTCCTCTATGGCACACTCCTCGTGGGGGCTCATCGTGAACCCGAGGTTGCCGGCGTCGATCCGCTGGCTGTCCTCCGTCAGTACGATCTTCGATCCCGTCTCCGGGACCCGTTTGATACAGGCTAGTACGTTCATGCTGTGGTGCCTAGCTCCGGATCCGCTCGTTCTCGGGGTCGAACAGCGGCCGGCTGCCGACGACCTCGACGGTGACGGGGTACCGATCGCCCATGTACTCGACTTGCAGTCCCTCTCCCTCCTCGGCGTGTTCGGGAGGCAGGTACGCCATCAGCAGGTGTTTGCCGACGCTGGGTCCGGTGCCGGCGCTCGTGACGTACGACTCCCGGCCGTGGTCGTCGACGACGACCTCGCCGTCGGAGTCGAGGATCGGCTCGTTGCCGAGCATGAACCGCCGTTCGCCGGCGCTCGAGGTGTGATCGTCGACCGAGAGCGTACACAGCGTCGCGGCGTCCTCGGTGTCGATCGCCTCGGCGTAGGCCTCCTTGCCGATGAAGTCCGCGTCTTTCACGCCGTGGAAGGTGAGCCCGGCCTCGGAGGGGTCGTACTCGAGTTCGAGCTCGTGGCCGTAGAGCCGGTAGCCCTTCTCCAGGCGTCCGGTCGTCCCGTAGACGCCCATCCCGACCGGCCGGATGTCGTACTCCTCGCCGGCCTCGGCGATGACGTCCCAGAGCCGTTGGCCCTTCGCGGCCGGCGCGTAGATCTCCCAGCCGAGCTCGCCGACGTAAGAGAGCCGCATCGCCCAGGCGTCGACCTCCCCGACGGTGATCTCCTGGGCGGTGTACGGCGGGAACGCCTCGTGGGACATGTCCTCTTCGGTCACCGAGTCGAGGACGTTCCGGGCGTCGGGCCCCCAGACGCCGAGGGTACACAGCGACTCGGATTTGTCGATCAGGGTGACGTCTTCGTCGCCGATGTGGTCTCCGAACCACGCCCGGTCGCTGCCGGCGACGGCGCCGCCGGTGATCACCCGGTAGTGTTCGGGGCCGAGTCGGGCGAACGTCAGGTCGGAGACGAAGCCGCCGTTCTCCGCGAGGATCGGCGTGTACACCGTCTTGCCGACGTCGACGTCGGCCCGGCCGACGGCCATCTTCTCCATGTACTCGACGACGTCCGAGCCGACGAGGTCGAACTTCCCGAAGCCCATGTCACCGACCATGGCGACGTGATCGCGCATGTGGAGGTGCTCGCCGAGGATCGTCGGCGACCACCACCGGGAGTCCCACTCGTTGCCCCGGAGCAAGCCGGCGAGATCGTCGTTGTACTTCCGGACGAGGTCCTCGTTCGAGTTGAACCACTGGGGTCGCTCCCAGCCGGCGGCCTCGAAAAAGCGGGCGTCGAGCTCCTGCTGGCGGTTGTAGAACGGGCTCGTCCGCATCGGCCGGGACGTCTGCCACTGCTCGGCCGGGTGGACGATGCCGTAGATCTTCCGGAACCCTTCGTCCGCACGGTTCTTGACGAACGCCTCGGAGTTGCCGTACTCGTAAAACCGGTTGACGTCCGAGCCGTGGAGGTCGATGTCGGACCAGCCGCGGGTCATCCACTGGGCCAGCGCCTCCCCGATTGCGGGTGCCTCCTTGATCCAGACGGCGGCGGCCGACCAGAGTCCCTCGACGTCCTGGAGCGGGCCCAAAAGCGGCGCGCCGTCGGGGGTCTGGGAGAGCAGCCCGTCGATCTCGTGGCGGACGCCCGCGTTCGGATCGTCGAGCAACTCCGGCACCATCTCTAAGGCGTCGGCCATCGACTGCTCGAAGGCGTCCGCGGTCAGCGGCGGCTGGGTCGGCGACAGCGGCGCCTCGTCGATCGACGGGACGTCCTCGACGTCCCAGAGGATCGGCCGGTGCTGGTAGGAGCCGACCTCGAGGTCGTTGCCGTGCTGGCGCTCGTACATCTGGGTGTCCATGTCGCGGACGACCGGGAACGAGATCTCCCCCTCGTAGTCCTCGAAAAAGGAGATCGGTCCGACGCTGATCATCTGGTGGACCGCGGGGGTGAGCGGGATGTCGACGCCGGCCATCTCGGCGATCTTCGGGCTCCACAGCCCCGCGGCGATCACCACCTCGTCGGCGGCGACCGTGCCGCGATCGGTCTCGACCGCCGAGACCGCCCCGTCCTCGACGTGGACGTCGAGCACCTCGGTGTTCGGGGAGACGACGAGCCCGCCGCCGGTCAGCTCTTTGCCCCGCTCGCGCATGATCTCGCCGGCACGGAGGGGGTCACAGGTGCCCGCCCCCTCGCTGTAGAAGCCGCCGACGACGAGCTCCTCGTTGAGGTAGGGGACGTGCTCTAGGACCTCCTCGGTGTCGAGAAGCTCCCCCCTCTCGCCCCAGGCTTTCGCCGACTGGACCCGGCGTTTGAGCTCCTCCATGCGCTCTTGGGTCCGGGCGACCTCGATCCCGCCGCTCTCTGTGAACGTGTCCATCTCGTCGTACTGCTCGATGGACCGGCGGGTGAGGTGGGTCATCTCTTTCGAGTGTTCGACGGGCATCAGGAAGTTCGACGCGTGGCCCGTCGAGCCGCCGGGGTCGGGAAGCGGCCCCTTGTCGATCAGGAGCATCTCCTCGCGGCCCTGGTCGGCGAGGTGGTACGCGAGGCTGTTGCCGACGACTCCCGAGCCGACGATCACCGTCTCGACGGCGTCGGGCAGCTCTCCTGAGCTCATCGGCGATCACCCCGCGGCGTTCGTTCGGGGTTTCTCCGCCGGGATACGCAACCGAGTACCGGGCGTGTGGCTATCTGTGTCATCATCGTTACTGGGGGACACCAGCTATTAAAAGATCGCACGTGACACACACGTTATGCGACGGACCGATCGACTATATGGCTACGAGAGGCCTCGAAAACCCCCAAAACGGCACTTCGGTCGCTCCGGGGGCTCGGGGTCTGACGGCCCGCCGTCGTCTCCCTCGGCGCCGGACGTCGTCGTCGGATCGGTTCACGACATACCACCACTCCATCACGTTGTGGATCGGTCGGTCGCCAGCGCGGTCTCGACCGCGTCGACGTTCGGCGCGACGTCGTGGACGCGGATCAGGTCCGCGCCGCGCTCGGCGGCGAGCGCCGTCGCCGCGACGGT
>PUPA01000186.1 GCA_003552885.1 Natrialbaceae archaeon | reverse complement strand
CGGACGCCCGAGCGGTCCACGCGGCAGCGCGTTCGGGGATCGTCCGGGCGCTCGAGGTCGACGAGGCCGCTGCCGACCGCGCGAGCGAGCGCCTCGGGGGGCGCGTGTTGACCCTCTCGCGGTCGGGAACCGTCCTCGAGGCGCTCCGCCGTGGCGAGCCGGATCGCGTCTTCGTCGCCGAATCACGTCCCCTCGGTGAGGGCGTCGGCGTCGCCGAAGAGCTGGCCGACGAGCTCCCCGTCGTCCTCCACACCGACGCCGCGGCGGCGGCCGTCCTCGCCCGGGAGGGGGTAGATCGGGTGGTCGTCGGCGCCGACGCCGTCCTCCCCGACGGCCGCGTGGTGAACAAGACCGGAACGCGTGCGGTCGCGCTCGCCGCCGCTCGCGAGGGGATCCCGGTCGACGTCGTCGCCGCGAGCGACAAGCTCGCCGCCGACGGGCGGCTGAGCCGCGAGTTCGGGGACCGATCGGCGGTCTACGACGGCGACGCCGCGATCGACGTCCACAACCCGACGTTCGACGTGACGCCCGCGGACGCCGTCGGGGCGATCGTCACCGAGCGGGGCCCGCTCACGACGGACGACGTCGGGGAGATCGCCACGGAGCTCTCGGCTCTGGCGGGCTGGAAGGAGTGACCGGCCGGGTGACGACCACGGCCGACGGGGGGACGGCCGCCGGCACGCCAAGGACGACAGACGGGTGGACGGTCGTCGGCGCTCCGGGCACGACAGACGGGTGGACGGTCGCCGGCGCGCCAGGGACGGCCAACGAGAGGACCGTCGCCAGCGCGCCAGGTTCGACTGACGAGAGGACGGTCGCCGGCGCCCCGGGCACGACGGGCGGCGGGACGGCGATCAGAACGAGCCCCGCCGACAGTCCGGACAGACGTCGAGCCCGACGTCGGTCGGCACGCCGGCGTCCTCGAGGGCCGCCTCGACGGACGCCATCCCGGCCGCCGAGGCGAACTCCCGGCCACACTCCCGACAGGTGATCGCCTCGGCCTCGACGACCGTCCGCCGGCCGGCCGAGAGCTCCGCGGGATCGACCCGGTCGTCGACCGCGATGACGTCCTCCGGACAGCCCAGAAAGAGCCCACAGCCGACGCAGTCGGCGGCGTCGAGGGTCAGCGTCGAGGCGTCGGGCTGGTCGATGGCGCCGGTCGGACACAGCTCGCTGCAGGCCTCACAGAGCGTACAGCCGTCGGCGTCGACGGTGACGCGTCCGAGGCTCTCGGCGAACACCCGCTCGGCGTCCGATCCCAGCGCGCGGATCGCCGCCGCGGCGAACTCGTGGGCGCGGCGGTGGCCGCTCCCCAGCAGCTCCTCGGTCGCGTCGACCGGCTCGCCGTCGACCGCGGCGATCGCTGCGGCGATCTCGCCGGGATCGACCGACGCGACCGACCGACAGCGCTCGCCGACGCCGAGGTCCGCGAGCGTCCGGTTGGCGGGCTCGACGATCCGTTCGTAGGCCGTGTAGGGCTCTCCGGGGTCGCCGACGAGGACGACGCCGGCGGCTCCGGCCGCCACGGCGTACGTCACGAGCGCGGGCGGAATCCGGCTCGCGCTCCGGACCGCGATCGGCACCGTCGGCGTCTCCTCCGCGGCGAGGGCCGCCGTCGCCGCCGGCTCGACCGCGTCGGTCACGAACGCGAGGACGATCGGCTCCGGCCCGTCGCCGACGAACGGCAGCCGCGAGTCCGTCCCCTCGGTGGCGGTCCCGACGGCGACCTCGACCGCCCGGCCGAGGGCCTCGAGGTCGAGCGCGCGCGGCGAGGCGATCGCCTCGGTCGGACAGGCCGCGAGACAGGCCCCACAGTCGATACAGTCGACCGGGTCGACGGCGACCGCCCCGTCGCCCTCGATCGAGATCCCGATCGCGTCGTACGGACAGCGCCGTTCGCAGGCGTCACAGCCGGGCTGGCCCCGCCGGCCGACTGCACAGACCTCCCGGTCGACGACGACCGGATCGCGGACCCGGTCGCGGACGACGGCGAGGACGTCGGCCACGACGCCCGTCCTCGCGGTGTGGACGAATCGCTCGTCCGCCCGGTCGCCGTCGTAGCCGGGCCAGACGAGCTGTTCCGGCGAGAGCCGCTCGGCTCCGTCGGGACCGTCGACGAGCAGGCTCGGCCCGCCGGCACCGTCGACGAGCCCGACGGGCCGCCCGTGGACGACGTCGACGCCTTCGAGGCGTCTCCCCGGCGGCTCGGCCGCGAGCAGCGTCACGCGGCCGTGGATCGCGAGGTCGGCGGCGATCCCCGCGTCGTCGACGACGACGATCGAGCGGCCGTCGAGTGTGACCGCCGGCTCGTCGGGGCCGGGCCGGGGGGACGCGAGCGCCGCCCCGGCGGCTGCCGCGAGCACCCGCGTCGCGGCCGACTCCCCGAGACCGTCGCCGACCCGCGGCTCCACGCGGACGGTGTCGTCGAGGCCGCGGTCGGCGAGCGCTCCCGCGAGCTCGCGGTAGGGGCTCTCGTCGGCGACGACGACGAGCCGGTCGCCCGCGCCGTCGCGGGCCCGCTCGATCGGCGCGATGGCCTCCTCGAGGTCGCCGGCCACGAACGTCTCCGTCGCCGGGATCGCCCCGGCGATCGCCCGGGCGGGCAGCCCCCCTCGACGGTGGACGACGGCCAGCTCGCTCATGATCCCGCCCCGGCGTCGAACCGTTCGAGGTCGTCCCGGACGAGCGCGTCGAGGGCGTCTGCGACCGCCGCGTAGAACGGCCCACTGGCCGCCTCGCGGACGTCCGTCGCGAGCCTCTCGAACCACCAGCCGTGTTCGGCGAGGAAGAAGCGAACGTCCTCGCGGTCGCCCCGTTCGAACAGCACGGCGAGCGCGGCGAGCTCGACGGCCGCGTGGTCGGCTTCCTCGCGGAGCTCCTCGCCGGGGGCGATGCCGAGTGCCCCGTAGCTCCCTTTCACCGCCGCCAGTGGCTCACCGAGGTAGTCCTCGGCGTAGTAAGACTCGTGGATCTGCAACGCCGGCTTCGGGCCGACGAACAGCCGGGTGTGCTCGCGTGTGAGACGCTCGGCCTCGCGTTCGTGATCTTCGACCCCCTCGGCCCAGTTCGCGATCGCCCCGAGGGCCCGCTCGCTGGCCGGATCCGGGGGGTCGACCTCCTCGACGAGCCCACCGTCGGCGAGCTCCGCGACCGCCGCCGCGTCGGGCGGATCCGCGAGCACGGCCGAGAGCAGCCGGTAGAGGTGTGCGCGCGAGGCGACGATCGGATCCGTGGTAGCGTCACTCATCGTAGCCACCTCGGAGCCGGACGGACATCCCGTACACGATCGCGGCCGCGCCGGCGAGGATCACGAGCACGGCGGCGTTGAGCCCGACGAGGAAGATCACGCTCGCGACGCCCGTCGGATCGGCCGGCAACGCGATGAGGTACTCTCGGGAGGGCAGCGGCGAGAGGAT
>PUPA01000098.1 GCA_003552885.1 Natrialbaceae archaeon | reverse complement strand
GTCGCCGGCGTCCACCAGTTCGACACTGCGTGACAGCTCTGGGCCCGACCGGCGTGTTCGCGGCGTACGTCCTCGCGTTCGGCGGGGCGGCTCTGGCCTGTCTGATCGCACTCGGCAGGGCCCGACGGATCGACGACCCGGGAACGAGGGTGGGCCTCGTCGGCTTGCTCGCCGGGAGTGGCGGCTGGGCGGCCCTGATAGTCGGCTTCCTTATCGCCCCGACGGACGCGCTCGCCCGGGCGTCGTACCTGGCGAGTCTCGTCGTCGGCCTCACCACGATCGGCGCCTGGCTGCACTTCTGTTCGGCCTACACGGGACGGACGTTCCACCGCGATCCCGTCTACCGCCGGGCCGCCGTCGCGGTCTACCTGGCCATCGTCGCGATCAAACTCACGAACCCCGTCCACGGGCTGTACTACACGACCGCCACCGTCACCGTCCCGTTCGCACACCTGACCGTCCAGCACGGCCTCGTCCACTGGCTCGTGACCGGCCTCTCCTACGCGCTGGCCGCCGTCGGCTTTTTCATGCTGTACGAGACGTTCCTCGAGGCCGACTACGACACCCGACCGCTGGCCGCCCTCGTCTGCGTCACGGCCCTGCCGGTCGTCTTCGACGTCGCCGGCTTCGCCAGCCCCCGTCTCATCGACATCAACTACGAACCCCTCGGCGTCGCCGTCTTCGCCGTCGGCGTGTTGTACGTGTTCCGCGATCGGTTCTTCACCCTCCAGCTCACGGGGGGCGTCGACGAGGCGGTGGTCTCACTCGACGACGGCGGCCGCGTCCGCGAGGCCAACGGACGGGCGATCGAGGTGTTCCCCGCCCTCGCCGGCGCCCGCGGGGAGCCGTTCGAGGCGGCGCTGCCGGAGGTGGCCGCCCGCCTCGATGCCGACCTGCCGGTGGTCGAACGGCGCCGGGACGGGGAGACGCGGTACTACCTGGTCAGCGAGACGTCGTTCGGGCTCGGCGGGGCGGACGTCGGGGGGCTCGTCGTCCTCACCGACGTCACCGAGACCGAACGCCAGCGACGCGAGCTGGAGCGACACAACGAACAGCTCGAGTGGTTCGCGACCGGCATCCGCCACGAGCTCAGAAACAGCTTACAGATCGCCGACGGCTGGATCACGCTGGCCGGCGAGGCCCTCGACCGCGGGGAGCTCCACGAGGCACGCGACGGCCTGCAGACGGCGACCCGACAGACCGGACGGATGAACGGGCTGGTCACGGACTTCGCGGAGATCGCCCAGTACGGCAAGACCCCCGGCGAGCTGGTGTCGGTCGCGATCGGGGACGCCGCCGAAGCGGCGGCCCCGGACGAGCTGGAGGTGACGGTCCAAGGGGCGACGTCGGTGCGTGCGAACCAGCCGCGTCTCCAGCGGCTGTTCGAACACGCCTTCGAGTTCGCGGCGTACAACGGTGCCTCGACGGTGTCCGTCCGTCCGACGGACGACGGGTTCACGGTCGCCGGCGACGGACGCCCCCTCGGCGACGAGGACCCGGAGGCGTACTTCGATCACGCGAACGCGGTCCCGGACGCGGAAGCGGGGACGTCGCTGCCGAACGTCCGCATGCTGGCCCGAGCACAGGGGTGGTCGGTGTCGGTCGACACGACCTACGACGACGGGATCCGGATCCGCGTCTCGGGGGCCGCCGTCGACCGGGCGACGGAGGACGGGCCGACCCCCGGAACGTCCACCCCCACTTGACTGCTCGACACGTGCAGTCGGAGGTTCAGGTGGCTCCGATTCGAGGGAGGGCCATGGATCGGAACGACGGGGAGGACCGTGGGACGGGCCGTCGGAGGGTTCTGGGGGTCGCCGGCTGGTCGCTCGCGCTCCCGGTCCTCGGCGGGGTACGGGTGGCGACCGAACGGGCCGCGGCCGACGCAGCCGGCGACGGTATCCCGGTCCGCAAACAGCGGTCGACGACCCTCCACCGGCGGCTCGAATCGACGTTCGGTGACGCCTTCGAGGGGCTCG
Source organism: Natrialbaceae archaeon (assembly GCA_003552885.1). Classification (GTDB taxonomy): domain Archaea; phylum Halobacteriota; class Halobacteria; order Halobacteriales; family Natrialbaceae; genus Tc-Br11-E2g8. The sequence continues at coordinate 1,478 of PUPA01000098.1, read as the reverse complement.
AACCCGGCAGACCCGACCTCTTACTCGACGTGCGCTACGTCGAGGGGACGGCGGTTTCGGAGGTGACGAAGGTGCGAATCGTCGAGCTGTTCCGTCGGAACGGAATCTACGCCCAGTGGCTCGACCATCCACGGACGTACGATCGGGCGTGGGTCCGCGAGCGGTACGGCTGGTCGACGAAGGCGCTGCTGTGGGACAGAGAGGGGCTCTACCGGGAGACCGTCGAGCCCTGGCTGTGGGACGTGGCCCTCCAGCTGTTCGTCGTCCCCGGGGTCGCCGGCCGCTGGTCGGAAGGACGGATCTACAGCCCGACGATGGACGCGCTGGGTGCCGGAATCGGCGGCTACGTCAACGGCTTCAGCGTCGGCAACCGGGCGGTCGTCGCCGAACGGAGGTATCCTGACGACGAGGCACGGCTCTGTCTCCACGAGATCGTCCACTACGCGCTCTGTCACGACGACGATCCGGGGAACGCCGGGGTGATGGGGACGGCCGAGGTCCTCGACGTCACGGCCGGGGAGTGGGAACGACTCCGGACCGGTCTCGGCAACGTCCGGGACACCACCGGCTACGACATCCTCCTGCGGCCGTGTCTCTGGGAGGAGTGTCTCCAGGGGCTCGCGGGCCGGGGGTGAGCTCCGGCGAACGGTTTAAGTTTTGGTCCGTGGAATCGTGTGACACGATGACTATCGAACAGCTCGAGGGATTCGGCGTCGTCGCGCTCGGCGACGCGGAGATCGAGCGTGTCCTCCTGAACCGGCGGGTCGCCGTGCTGGCGCTGCCCGACGAGGGGGCACCGTACCCGGTTGCGCTCTCGTACGGCTTCGACGGTGACTCCAGGCTGTATTTCACCTACGTGGGAACCGACGGCCGGAAACGACGGCTGAGCGAGCAGGCCGAGGCCGCGAGCGTCCTCGTCTACGGCGCCGAGACGTCGTTCACCTGGGAGAGCGTCCTCCTCACGGGGACGCTCCGGGCCGTCCCCGAGAGCCGGTGGGACGAGCTCGGGGAGGCCCTCGAGGGGGCCTGGCGACCCGACCTCATCGCCCGCGCGGCCGACTCCCTCGAGGTCGCAGTCTACGCGTTCGAGATCGAGACGCGGTCGGGGTTCAGACACGCCGGGTTGCCCGCCGGCTTCGACCTCGGGAACGGGCGCGAGGGCGACGCCGGAGGCGGACGAGAGGACGACGCTGGAGACGGGGAGACGACGGATTGACGGGGCGACGCTGGAGACGGAGAAGCGACGAACCGACAGGCGACAACGCCGGAGACGGGGAGACGACGAACTGGCGGGAGGGGACGGCGACGGCTCGGGCTTTCGTTGGGCTTAAGTAGTTCTCGGAGGTAGAGTTCGGTGCGATACGTGTAGGGGGTCCGCCCCCGAGTCCGAGAGGGCGACGATACAGACACGGTGTCGTGGTAGCCAAGCGGCCCAAGGCGCATGGTTGCTAACCATGTGGCGTCAAGCCTCCGGGGTT
>PUPA01000184.1 GCA_003552885.1 Natrialbaceae archaeon | reverse complement strand
TCCCGGGCCCACGTGTGGGCATGGAACTCGATCTGCGCTTTTTCGCCACGTTCCGGGAGGCCGTCGGCCGAAAGGAGATCAGCCGGGAGTTCGCAGACGGCACGACCGTCGGCGACGTGCTCGCGACCCTGGAGGCGGAGTACGAGGGACTCGAGGGGCGGCTGCTCGAGGACGGGGCGGTCGCCGAACACCTGAGCGTGCTGAAAAACGGCCGGGACGTGGTACACATGGACGGCGTCGACACCGACCTGGCCGAGGGCGACCTGCTGTCGGTGTTCCCGCCGGTCGCCGGCGGCGGCCGATGAGCCACACGCACGGCTGGTGTCCGTGACCGACCGCGTCGTCCGCTCGTTTCGGGGGATCTCAGAGCGTCTCGCGGTGAGATACCTCGAGAACCTCGGCGGCGAGCGGACCGACGGCGCCATCGAGGGCGACGGCTGGCGGGCGGAGCTCTCCTCGGAGACGGTCGAGGTCGGACCGACGCTCACCCTGACCGAGGTGACGGTCGCCTTCGAGGGGGAGGCCCTCGACGGGCTCGTCGAGGCGTTCGCCCGGAAGGCGATGCGCGCGGGTGGCTGATGGGAGCCGAGCCGATCGAAGGACAGGTGCTGATGCTCGCGACGGCGAAAGCGAGCGTCGGCCCCCGGCTCCCGGCGCTCGTCGACCGGGTCCAGGCTACCCTCGAGGAGCGACTCGACCGGTACCGCCGGGAGTACGAGTGCGTTCACGAGACGCCCGAGCGGGCGTGTTTCCTCGTCGAGTGGGGACACTGGGAGGAGCTCGGCGACGAGCTCGGGCTCGGCCGGCGCGAACGCTCTGCGGTTCGCCGGGCCCACGAGGAGCAACTGCTCCGCACCGGCCGCCGGACCGACCGGGAGGCGGAGTTCGAGACGGCCCTCGAGATCCGCGAGCCGGTGGTCGTCGGCACCGAGGACGGCTGACGAGTCAAGAGGCTTATGCCGGCCGCGTCGCTCGTCGAGTCATGAACCGACGACGGATCCTCGCCTCGGTCGGGACCCTCGGTGTGGCCGCGTCGGCGGGCTGTACGGGGCTGGTGGAGGAGCTGACGACGTTCTCGGCGTCGCCGGCCGAGGTGACGGCGGCCGCGAGCGAGGAAGCCGGCTACGACCACCAGGGGACCGAGGAGTGGGTCGAACGCCGGGAGTTCGCCGGCGAGGAGGTCGAGGTGACGAACTACGCGAGTGAGTACACCCGGGGGCTCGAGCTGCCGGGGATCGGCGACCGGGAGGCTGCCGTCTTCGCGACGGTCGCCTCCCCCGAGGTCTCCGTCGCCGGCCGGGAGTTCAACCCGCTCGCGGAGATGGACGAGGCGGAGATCGTCGAGGGGATCCAGGGACAGTACGAGGGGCTCTCGATCGGCGACCGGGTCGACGGGCGGCAGGTCGAGTCGCTCGGGACGACGATCGACGTCGAGACGTTCGAGGGAACCGCGACCCTCGCTGGCGAGTTCGGACTCGACGTCCTGGTCGACGTCTCCACGCCGGACCACGACGGGGACCACCTCGTACTCGTCGGGATCCACCCGGAGGAGGATCCGGCCGGGACGGGGCTGTCGGTGACCGACGAGCGCGGACGGATCACCACGATGCTCGAGGGGCTCGATCGCTGATCCGTCGGCCGAACGCCCTTCTCGTCGCTCGGGAGTGGATCGTCGTCGGTGACCGGCTCAGGGGTCGTCCTCGTCGGTCCGCGAGGGGTGGACGTTGTACTCCCCGCGGCGGTACGGATCGCTCTCGGGATCGTAGGAGAGCTCGCTGCGCTCGAAGAGGTACGCAAAGAGGCCGAAGATCGGGATCAAAAACGCGATCGCCGCCCACTTGCGTGGCGGTTCGAGGCCGACGATCCCCGCGTCGCGGTAGACGACGGCCGCGATGGCGGCCTGGACGAGGATCGGGAACCCGACCAGGAAGGCCAGCAAGAGGGTGCTCATCGTCGACGCCTACGGCACGGACGGTTGTAAATCGTCCGCTCGCCGGCGGTGACGTTTTGTCCCCGAGCGACGAGCGTGGGGGTATGCGCTTCGATCACGCTGGTATCGCGACCGCGGACGCGGCCGCGACGGCCGAGCTGTTCGGCGGGCTCCTCGGACGCCCGGTCGTCCACGAGGAACGGTTCGACGGCATGGACGTCGTCTTCCTCGACTGCGGTGGGGGGTATCTCGAGTTGCTCGAACCGAACGAGGACGGACCGATCGCCCGCTACCTCGACCGGGCGGGTCCCGGGATCCACCACCTCGCGTTCGCGACCGACGACGTCGCGACCGCACTCGACCGGGCCCGGGCGATGGGGATCGAACTCGTCGACGAGGAGCCCCGACCGGGCGCGTGGGGTCACGAGGTGGCCTTCCTCCACCCGGAGTCCACTGGCGGCGTCCTGATCGAGTTCGTCGAGCACTGACCGGGGACGGCGCGTCTCCGGGGCCCCGGCGGGATCACAGACGTGAGGGTCACGACGTTCACCGGAGGACGCTCATCGCCCCGAGTGCGATCGCGACGATCGCCGCGTGGTAGATCGCCGTCGAGGCGAGGGCGTAGACGGCGACCCGCGGGGCGGGGTAGGCGGCGATCCCCGCGGGGATGAGGATCAGCCCCCGGAGGTACGGGACGAAGTTGGTGAGGAAGATTCCGGGGCCGCCGTAACGGTCGAACAGCTCCTCGGCGCGCCGGAGCCGGGCCTCGGTGATCCCGGTGCGCGGGGAGGAGGTGACGTACGATCGGCCACCACGCCGTGCGCCAGCGTAGACGAGCAGCTGGCCACAGACGTAGGCGCTCGAGGAGACGAGCACGACCCCGGCCGCCTCGAGCGGGCCCGCCGAAATCGCGACGACGTAGCCGGGGAGGAAGACGGTCGTCGGTAGCGGCTTGCCGATCAGCGCCCCCTTGAGCAGAAAGAAGACGAAAAGCGCCGGCGGGCCGACGTACACCAGGAACGCGAACGCGGCGTCGACGGCACCGTCGATCATCGTCGCCCTCCCACGCCGCGGCCCCGCTGGTCACCGGAACTCACGTTGTCGGGCTGACGGGCCCGACGAATATATCGTCTGTGTCCTCGCCCGTCCGACCCCGGAGATGTGCCGCCGCGGTGGATCGGCCCGGAGTCGATCCCGGCCCCGATGGTCGCCGGCCCAACGTATATGCCGGTCCCGTTCCCTCGTGTTCACGATGGGTACGGAGTCGGACGTCCCCGACGCGCTCGATCCGTTCAGACAGTTTTTCTCCTTCGAACGGGACGTGCTCGTGCTCTCGGTGGCGATGTTCGCGTTCGGCCTCGGCTTCCAGATGACGAGTCGGTACGTCCCGGAGTATATGGCCGCGCTGGGAGCGAGCGCCTTCGTCATCGGGCTGTTCGGCACCGCCGGGAACGTGATCGGTGCCGTCTACCCGTATCCGGGCGGAGCGCTCTCGGACCGGGTCGGCTCGCGGCTCTCGCTGACGCTTTTCGG
>PUPA01000105.1 GCA_003552885.1 Natrialbaceae archaeon | reverse complement strand
CTCGATTGGGCCGCCGTCGACGCGCAGCTCGTAGTCGGAGACCTCGCCGGCGACGCCGTCGGCGACGAGGACGTGCTCGTCCGCCGACTCGGGCTCTATCGGCTCGCCGTCGAGTTCGAAGGTGGCGGGCCCGTCGGCAGTGAGCCCTTCGAGTTCGCCGTCGAACGTCCAGGCGTCGGTGCCGGCCCAGACGCGGCCGGTGGCGGCGGTGCCGTCGTCGGCGACGGTGAGATTGTCGTCGATCGTCGCCCCGCCGTGGGTTGAGGGCTCGATTGGGCCGCCGTCGACGCGCAGCTCGTAGTCGGTGACCTCGCCGGCGACGCCGTCGGCGACGAGGACGTGATCGCGCTCGTTTGATGGCTCCTCGCTCCCCCCGGAGGTGGTGCTCTCACCCCCGCCGCCCGAGCCGCCTGCGGCCTCCCGTGCGGAGGTCGGACAGCCCTCGGGGACGCGGTCGCGGGGGTTCGTCCCGTTTCCGGAGACGAACTGGATGTCGCCGTTGACCGTCGTCCCGTTACCCCGTCCCGTGTCGTACTCGGTGTCGGTGACCCGCACCCGTGAGGCGTTGTTGTTCGCTCCCACGTCGAACGAGAAGTGTCTTCCGTTCATCACGAACTCACAACCCTCGACCTCGACCGGCCCCGGGGACCACGCCCAGAGCCCGCGTCCGTCCCGTCCGGCGGCGGTGTTGACCGCGACGGAGTTTCGCACGGTGCCCCGGGCGAGCCGGTAGTGGGCCACCCAGGAGTCCTTCGAGTAACACGAGTCGATCTCGACGGTCCCGCTTCCGCCCGGCGCCGAGCAATAAAACGAGTTGTCGCCCATCCCCTGGATGTTCACCCGCTCGATCTCGAGGTGACCGCGGTGGCGCGGTGCGACCCAGATCCCCAGGCCCGCGCGGCGTTCGTTGATCGCGCCGTCGCCGAAGTAGACGTTCTCGATCCGGGCGGTCGAACCCGCGTCGACCGAACAGCTCACGTACGGCCCCCGGGCCTCGTGGACCCCGACGACGCCGACGTTCCGCAGCGTCCAGTTCGAGCCGTGTGCCCGGAAGACGACCTGCGAGCGGTTCGCCCGCGTGTCGTAGAGGACGTTCTCGTGAGTCTCGCCGTCGTCGAGCTCGACGACGTGTAACTCGCCCGGATCCAGCTCGACGACCTCGTGGTCGGCCGTCGCAGAGCCCGGCGTCGCCGCGGCGACGACCGCCGTCGTGACCGCACCGGTCATCGCCAGATACGACCGCCGCCCCAGTAACTTCCGCTTACCGTCTCGTGTGGGGGCGTCGTCTCCGCTCCGTCCGTCCGCAACCGAAGGTTCGCGTGCCATGCAGTTCGGTAATCAGAATATACCGATTTAAATCTTTCTTTGTCGTTAGGATTAAAATTTACTGACTATCAGACTTTACTACGTGTTCGTTCAGGAAATCTTCTACGTTCCTCGGGTATCGGAACCACCGCGTCGTGGCGCCGTCGTCCGGTAATATCGTATTGATCACGGAAATCTATACGTCCGGGGACCCAACCGACGGACCATCTCGGCGGGTGATGGCGGTGGTCTCCGCGTAGTCGGACGCGGATCGGCGTGCCGTCGGGGCGACCGACTGAGGGCTCTCGTCAGTACGAGTAGTAACTCGTTACCGGCGTCGATCCCGGTGGTTCACTCGATGTCGATCGAGTGGCTGTCCTCGCCCGGTCGCTCCTTCGGGAGGGTGATGGTCAACACGCCGTTTTTCAGGGCCGCGGAGACGCCCCCGGCGTCGACCGGCTCGGGCAACCGGACGCTTCGGGAGAACGACTCGCTCCGTCGCTCGCGGCGGATGTACCGCCCTTCCTCCTCGTCGACGCCCTCCTCGCGGCTCCCCTCGACGTGGAGGGTTTCACCGGTGAGGCTGACGTCGACGTCTTCTGAGTCGTAGCCGGGGACGTCGACGGTCACGACGAACTCCTCGTCGTGGTCGGCCAGATCCAGGGTCGTCCCGGCGCCGACGAACGTCTCGAAGCCGCCGACGCCCGGGACGTCGGCCTCGCCCGCCGCCCCCCAGCCCCGGGCTGCTTCCTCGAACGTCCGGCTCATCCGGTCGAACAGCTCGTCGAGCTCGTCGAACGGGTTCGATCTGTCGGGCATGCGGCTGCCGGTACGTTCCCGGAGGTGTTAAATCCCTTCCGCGGTCGTCGGCCCCCGAGGCGGTCGGCTCCGGCCTTCGGCGGCTCCCGGTCACTCCCCGCGGTGCTCGGCGAGCGCCTCCTCGATCGTCAGCTCGCCCGCGGCGACGCGCCTCGCGAGTCCGTCGTCGATCGTCCGGTTCGTCCCGCTTCGCTCCCGCGAGCGGGCCTTGATCCGCGTCAGCTCCCCCTCGGTGGGCTCGATCGACCGCCCCTCGCTCGCCTCGCCGGGCGTCCGCGCGATGTTGACCGCCGCGAGCACGTCACCCATCCCGCGGGCGCCGGTGCCGAGATACGGCGTCGTCGCAGTCTCGTCGACGAGTTCGACCCGGACGTCCCCGAGCCCGTTCACCAGCGTCGCCCCCTGGAGCCGGGCGCCGTCGCCGATCCGCACCACCGGATCGACCGCGTCGGCGACCTCGCCTTCGATCACCTCGACGGCCTCGCTCAGGGGGACCTGGAAGGCGGCGACGACCGCTCCGCCCTCGAGGACGGCGATCCCCGGCTTCCGGCCCGGATCGACGCCGACGACCGTCCGCCCGCCGCCGCTGCCGACGACCGCCAGCGCGTCGTCGACCGCCGCTCGCGGCGCCTCCGGCTCACCGACGACGGTCGGGATGGGCCCGAACGCGTCGGCGTGGTCGGGGTCGGTGAGGACGACCGCGGTGCGGTCGGGAAGCTCCTCGCCGGGTTCGACGGTCGTGAACGTCGCCTCGCGGTCGCGAAGCTCGGCGACGACGCCGTGGTAGAGCTCGAAGTCGGTCGTAGCGACGACGATCACGGCCGTCGGTTGGGCCGGGGCGGTGATAAGGGTGTTCGGACGGTCCAGCCGCCCCAGGTCGCGGACGGCACGACGGCGGTTCGCGCCCGGGCCGGCTTTCGGGGCCTTTTTGATCGCCGGCTCCGCACCTCCAGCCGTGAACGACGGAGCGATTTCGACCGGCTGTCCCCCGGTCGACGAGCTACTCGGCGGGGGGTTCGAGCGGGGAACCGTCACGCAGCTGTACGGGCCGCCCGCCTCGGGGAAGACGAACCTCGCGCTCTCGGGGGTGGTCGAGGCCGCCGCCGCCGGCGATCGGGCGGTGTACATCGACACCGAGGGCGTCTCGGTGGATCGCTTCGAACAGCTCCTCTCCGCGCGCACGGAGGACGTCGAACCGGTCGCCGCGCGCGTCGTCCTCGAGGAGGCACTCGACTTCGACGAGCAGGCCGAGGCCGTCCGGGACGTCGAGGAGTTCGCCGAGGGGGCGGCGCTGATCGTCCTCGACAGCGCGACCGGCTTCTACCGCCTCGAACGCGGCGAGGACGCCGAGGCCGGCGACGCCCT
>PUPA01000045.1 GCA_003552885.1 Natrialbaceae archaeon | reverse complement strand
GGCGATCCTCGCGACCGAGAGCCACGTGACCCGAGCACACCTCAATCGGCTCCCCGATCCGGTCGGAGTCTGGCGGTTCGATCCCGACGAACGGACGATCGAGGTGATCCGCGAGCCGACGTCGCTCCCGGTGACCGGACCGGGGATCGAACCCCTCGACCGGCGGCCGGGTCGAACCGACGTCGTGGCCGTCACCGCGGCCGAGAAAGCCCGCGCGCGACGGCGGATCGCCGAGCGCGCCTACGGGAAAGGGTGGCGTACGTTCGACTTGCCGGGCTGTCGGGCGTGTGAGCCGGCCGTCGTCGACGGGCCGTCGCTCCCACACTGTACCTGGAAGGGGCGAGCCGTCGATCCGGAACGCGAGTGTGGGCCCGCGTGTCCCGGATACGAGCCCGGGCCGGCCCCCGACGTCGACCTCGTCGCCGAGCGCGAGCGTCGGACGCCGTGGGTCGCCGACCCCGCGGGCAGGCGCCGACGCCAGTCCGGTCTCGATCGGTTCGGGTGACGTCTACGTCTGCTCCCGCCGGCGCCGTGGGGCCTCCGTTCACTTCCGGTCCGGTCGCACAACCCCTTTGAGCGAGGGCGGATAACCCACGGGCAGATGACGCGGCTGCTGCACACGGCCGACACCCACATCGGGTACCGACAGTACAACGCGCCCGAGCGGCGTCGTGACTTCCTCTCCGCGTTCCGGGAGGTGATAGAGGACGCCGTCGCCGCCGACGTCGACGCGGTGGTCCACGCCGGCGACCTCTTTCACGACCGGCGACCCGGGCTGCGGGACCTCCAGGGGACGATCGCGGCCCTGAGACGGCTCGCCGACGCCGACGTCCCCTTCCTCGCGGTCGTCGGGAACCACGAGGGGAAACGCGACGCCCAGTGGCTCGACCTCTTCGCCGATCTCGGGCTGGCGACCCGTCTCGGGGACGAGCCCGTCCTCGTCGGCGACGTCGCCCTCTACGGGCTCGATTTCGTCCCCCGATCCCGGCGTGAGGGACTGGAGTACGCGTTCGCGCCGGTTCCAGACGACGCCGAGGCCGCGGTGCTCGTGAGCCACGGGCTCTTCGAGCCGTTCGCTCACGCCGACTGGGAGACCGAACGCCTGCTCAAGGACGCCTCCGTCGAGTTCGACGCGTTGCTGGTCGGGGACAACCACGCCCCCGGCACCGCCGAGGTCGCGGGGACGTGGATCACCTACCCCGGTTCGACCGAGCGTGCGAGCGCGAGCGAGCGGGAGGCCCGGGGGTACAACGTGGTCGCGTTCGACGACGAGGTGGCGATCTCCCGGCGGACCCTCGAGGGCTGTCGCGAGTTCGTCTTCGTCGACGTCGAGCTCCAGTCGGGCGAGGGGGTCGAACGGGTCCGCGAGCGGGTCAGAGAGCACGAGCTCGCCGACGCGGTCGTCATCGTCACCGTCGAGGGCGAGGGCGAGCCGATCGCGCCGGCGTCGGTCGAGGAGCTGGCGGTCGATCGAGGGGCCCTCCTCGCCCGGGTGAACGACCGCCGCGAGCTCGCCGAGACGGAGGCGGAGCCGTCGGTGAGCTTCGCCGACCCCGACGAGGCCGTCCGCGAGCGCCTGCGCGAACTCGGATTGAGCGAGGTCGCTCGCGGGATCGACGGGACGGTCAGGGACGACGCGATCGCGGACGCGAACGTCCGCGGGACGGTCGAGCGCCGTGTCCGGGAGCTGCTCGAGGGGGAACCCTCGGCGTTCGAGCCGGCGGCCGACGGGGAGCGATCGGCGGACGCCGCTGGGGAGGCAGAGGCCGGAGACGAGGGCGGGGAGGCAGAGGCCGGAGACGAGGAGACAGAAGCCGGGGATGGGTTGGCAGAAACCGCGGATGGCGACAGGGAGGCAGAAACCGTGGACGCCGACGGGCCGACGGACGAAGACGGGGACGGACTGACCGGGGAGGACGGACAGCTCTCGCTGGGTGATCTCACGTGAGAGTCGAGTGGCTCCGCCTGCGGAACTTCAAGTGCTACGGCGACGCGGAGCTCCGCCTCGGCCCCGGCGTCACGGTGGTCCACGGCGTCAACGGAAGCGGCAAGTCGACGCTGCTCGAGGCGATCTTCTTCGCGCTGTACGGCGCGAAGGCCCTCGACGATCGCACCCTCGACGACGTGATCACGACCGGCGAGGACGAGTGTACGGTCGAGCTTGGGTTCACCCACGACGGTCGCGATTTCCACGTCGAACGTCGCCTCAAGCTACGTGGCGAACGGGCGACCACGACGAAGTGCGTCCTGGACGGGCCGGAGGGGGGGTTCGAGGGCGCACGAGACGTCCGCCGACGGATCACGGAGCTCCTGCGGATGGACGCCGACGCGTTCGTCAACTGCGCGTACGTCCGCCAGGGCGAGGTGAACAAGCTCATCCACGCCTCACCCGGGGCCCGCCAGGACATGATCGACGACCTCCTCCAGCTCGGTGCCCTCGAGACCTACCGCGAGCGGGCCAGCGACGCCCGCCTCGGCGTGAAGACGGTGCTCGACGGCCAGCGGGAGCTCCTCGAGAACGTCGGCCAGCAGGTCGAACTGAGAGAACGGAAAGAGCTCAACGAGCGGTTGAACACCCTCGAGTCCCGGCGGGCCGACGTCGACGAGCGGATCGCCAACTACGAGGAACAACGCGAACGGGCCCGCGAGACGCTCGAGGACGCCACCGACGTGCTCGAACGACACGAGGAGATCCGCGAGGAGATCACAGCGCTCGACGCCGAGGTCGACGAGCTCCGCGGGAAGGTAGCCGACACCGAACGCGACCGCGAGGACGCCAAAGCCGAGATCGCCGAGCTGATCGACCGGCGTGAGGCGCTCGCGGACGAACGCGAGCGGCTGCTGGCGACGGCCGATCTCGATGGGAGCTCGGGGGCGATCGACGACCGCGTCGAAACCCTCGAGACACAGGACGAGCGGCTCAGAGACGACCTCGAGGACGTCCGCGTGGCGATCACCGAGCGGGTCGGCGAGCTCGAGCGCTGCCGGGAGGCCGTCGAGGAGCTCGAAGCTGCAGCCGAGCGGGCCCGGGCGGAGGCCGACGAGCTCGCGGGGACGCTCAAGGCCGACGAGGAGGCCATCGACGACCGCGAGTCGAAGCTGGCCGACCTCGAGGCGGAGCTCCGGGAGGAACGCGAGCGCTTTGCGGACGCGCCGGTCGACCGCGGCGAGGCGGCCGACCACCTCGCGTCCCTCGAGGCCGATCGCGAGGAGCTCACCGGAGAGATCGGCGGGCTACGTGCAGACCACAGGGCCGTCGAGGCGGCGATCGAGGAGGGCGAACGGCTGCTCGAGGAGGGGAAGTGTCCGGAGTGTGGCCAGCCCGTCGAGGACTCCCCACACGTCGACGTCCTGGGTGAGCGCCGCGAGGAGCTCGCCGACCTCGAAGCCGAGCTCGCGGCGCTCGAAGACGACCGCGAGGCCCTCGACGAGCGGATCGATCGCGCCGAGTCGCTGTGTGAGGCCGAACGGCGGATCGACCGTCTCGAGGAACGCCGTG
>PUPA01000220.1 GCA_003552885.1 Natrialbaceae archaeon | reverse complement strand
GCGCGTCGGCTACCACGCACCCGGGATCCCCGAGGACTGGCGCGAGCGGGAGTACCACCCCGAGCTCGACTCCTGGGGGACCGTCTCCTCGATCAACGCCGAGATGACCGAGCTCGGCCAGGTCGTCTGTGACGTGCTCAAAGACGAGTACATCGACTGGGAGAGCGAGTACGAACCCCCCGAGGACCTACCGGAGTTCTAGCCCCGCGTGTGAACCGTCTCGCCGTCGGGGACGGGACCTCCGTCGGCTCGCGTCGGTACACTCACTCCCGCGGGACGGCGATGTTCCGGGTTTTCCCTCCACAGCGCGGGCAGATCCTGACCGACTCCTCGAGGGTCTCTCGCCACCGACAGTCCAGACACTCGTAGTAGTGGATCTCCGGGCGATACGTGTCGTGATACACCATACCACTTCTCGGCCGTCGGACGACTAAAACCTGACCCCGCCCGTCGGTGTTCGGAGATACCGGAATCGGAACGGAAACTACGCGATCGACCGACCGAACTCGTTATTTTCGTGATATTAGTCAAACGGCGTTCTCCACGCCGGCTTACGGCCGGCCGACCGACCGAGCCGCCCCCAGGAGACAGGCCACCCCGAGGAGGATCGAACCCGCACCGACGGCGAGTGCACCCGTCGCCGTGAACGCGACGCCCGTGAGCAGCCCCGCGCCGCCGGCGCCCGCGAGGGCCGGACCGGCGACGTCGTCCGTCCCCCCGGGATCGTCCTCGATCGCCGCGAGGTCGTCCTCGACGGCCGCGAGGTCGTCCTCGATCGCCGCCAGGTTACCCTCGACAGCCGCGAGACCGTCCTCGACCGCTACGAGACGGCTTCGCTCGAGCACCCCGATCCGTTCGCTGACGTCCCCGAGCCCGTCTTCGACCGCGCCGAGCCGGTCGTCGACGTCGTGGAGCTCACCTTCGATTCGCCCTCGTACGTCCTCCAGTCGCGCCTCGAGGGCGTCGACTCCCCGTTCGGTCCCGTCGATTCGCTCTACGGCCCCGTCCGTCCGCTCTCCCGTGGCCGCCACGTCGGCGGCGATCTCCTCCTGGGTCGCCTCGAGCGTCCCGATCCGCCCGTCGAGGCCCCGGAGTTCGGCCTCGAGCTCCGCCGTGGCCCCCTCGAGTTCACGGAGGGCCACCTCCTCGGCGTCCGGACGCCCCGCCGCCGCGTCGCCGCCGTCTCCGGTCCCACCGATCGCCACCGGCTCACTCCCGACCGTCGCAGGTCCGTTCGCCTCCGCGTCGTCGGTCGGCCCGCGGGAGTCCCCGACGGCCGTGGGGACACCCTCCACGGACGGCGAGCCGTCCGTGACGCCCTCCGTGGCGGCCACGAGCGCGCCACAGGCGGCGCTGGCGGCGGGCTCCTCGGCCAATCGAGCTCCCCGGATCGGAAACGGGAGCCCGCCCTCGCCGAGTCGGCCGCCGAGCAGGAACTCGACGCCGTCGACGGCGAAGCCGCCGCCGACCGCGACCGGCACGGCGATGCCCCGGCCGAGCTCCGCGGAGGCCGCCTCCTCCCGGAGCGCCTCGAGCACCGCGGCGATCAGCCCGTCGTAGGCCGTCGCCAGCGCCCGGTCGAGCCCGTCGGCCCCCGCGTCCGGATCGAGCGCGAACCCCCCGAGACGCCGGCGGACCCGTTCTCCGGGGTGGTCGGTCGCGGTGGCGGCCCGTTCGACGATCCACTCGCCGCCCCGGGGCAACGAGAACGACACTACCGGGACGCCGTAGTACGCCAGGGCGACGCTCGTCGCCTCCCGGCCGAGACAGACCCCGAGACCGGTGTAGCCGTCCGCCCCGAGTTGGTCGTAGACGACCGCAAACCCCCGGCTCACGGCCGCTGGCTCGAAGCCGAGCCCCTCGAGGGTCTCGGCGACGTCCGTGCGGGTTTCGACCCCGTCGGCGACGGCGTACCGGATCGTACCGGGCTCCCGGTCGGCCAGCAGCGTCTCGAGCGGCCCGTCGACCCCCGTCCCGTCGCGGTCGACCCCGATCACCTCGTGCGTCGAACCGTCGACACCGACCGCCAGCCGGAGCCGATCCGACCCCACGTCGAGCCCGTACTCCATAGGGGCCGGTGACGGGGCCCCCTCTTTACCGTTCGGTCCCCAGTATCGGATCTGAAAACGGTCCCGGGGTGTCTTCGATCTGGACGCTGTGTCGAAGAATAATTATCTCCGGTATTTGGGCCGATCATCTATCGCCGCGGCAGTAAGGATTTTGTGGATACACCGCTACGGTCCGGCGTATGCCATCAAGACGACAGGTGTTGAAAACGGGGGCTGCAATCGGTGTGGGATCGATGGTCGGACTGGCTGGCTGTCTCGGCGGGGGCGACGGCGGCGACTTCGAGGGCTGGCTCGTCGACCCGTACGCCCTCTCCGGACGGCCCGACCAGTACGCCGTGACCTCGGTCTCGCCGGCCGGCATCGACGAGCACGCGAACGAACTCCCACGGGAGGAGTGGGACAATATCCGCGATTCGTTCGTCGACACCTACGCGTTCACCCGCTTTCTGCCCGACGAGATCGATCGGGTGACGACCGGGGGCGGCAGCTACGAGTTCGGCGGCTTCGACGTGATCGTCGGCGAGGTCGACCCCGAGGAGGTCGGCGACGACCTCGAACGAGCCGACCTCCGCTCCCGAGGGGAGTACGAGGGGTTCGAGCTGTACGAACACGACGAGAGGGCGTGGGCGGCCGCCGTCGCCGACGGCACTCTGGTGCTGGCCGGGGACCCCGAAGACGAGAACCCGGTGTTCGTCGTCGAGGACATCGTCGACGCCAACGAAGGCGAGGAACGAACGTACAGCGAGGTCGACGACGACTTCGAGGCACTGATCGACGCGGCGCCGGTCGGCGAGACGTTCTTCGCGGTGACCCAGGAGCCGGTCGAGGAGACCGCACCCGAGCGTGGCCAGTTCCGAAATCACGTGGGGACTGCGGCGTCTGCGGCTCTCGACGAGGACGACTCCGAGTTCGATCTCGTCCTCCTCTTCGAGGACGAGCGCGATCCCCGCGAGCGGGACGTCGAGGACTGGACGCGCGAGGACGACTCGTTCCGGCTCCTCCGGGACATTGAGATCGAGATCGACGAGGAAGTCGTCCACGTCCACGGAGAGGTGCCGACCCGGGACGTCTTCGAGGTCGGAATCATCTAGGGATCGGCGTCCACCGGCTCGCATCGAGGTCGGGATCTCCCAGGAGTCGGTGGCCTTCCGGCTGGTTTCGAGGTCGGGGATTCCCGTCGGCCGACACGCTCGGAGACCGGCGGCATCTCTCTTCGCCCGTGGTAGACGGCGACTACCGACCGGATAGTGAGACGCTACACTGGAACACGGTCGGCCTGAATCCACCGGGTTTATGATCGGTCGTGGCGGTCTGTCGGGTACATGTCCGAAACCGGGACGGAGCCCCGTCCGTTGGCGGATCGGCTGCCCGATCCGACGCGGGCGGCGAACGTGACGTACGACCCGTCGCTCGAGGAGCTGCGCGAGCTCGCAGCGGACGACGAGCGGACGACCGAGTACGGCTCGGCCTCGTACGTCAGCGAGGTGCGCT
>PUPA01000120.1 GCA_003552885.1 Natrialbaceae archaeon | reverse complement strand
GGCTCGTCAGCGAGACGAGCCTCGAGCCGACGGACCTCGTCGCGCCGGTGTTCGTCGACGCGACGGCCGACGCCCGCGTGCCGATCGAGTCGATGCCCGGCCACGAACGGGTCCCGATCGAGGAGAGCGTCGCCCGCGTCGAGGAGGTGCTCGCGACCGGCGTCGAGGCCGTGATCCTCTTTGGGATCCCAGAATCGAAAGACCCGGAGGGGAGCCGCGCCTGGGCCGACGACGGCGTCATCCAGGAGGCCACTCGGCGGATCACCGACGGAACCGACGCCTACGTGATCACCGACGCCTGTCTCTGTGAGTACACCGACCACGGCCACTGTGGCCACCTCGAGGCCGGCCTCGAGGGCCGGAGCCACGAACACGAGCCGACGACGACCGTCGACAACGACGCGACCCTCTCCGCCTTAGAGCGGATCGCCGTCTCCCACGCCGCCGCCGGCGCGGACATGATCGCCCCGAGCGGGATGATGGACGGCCAGGTCGGCGCGATCCGTGGCGCGCTCGACCGCGAGGGGTTCTCCGATATCCCCGTCATGAGCTACGCGGCCAAATACGAGAGCGCCTTCTACGGACCGTTCCGGGACGCCGCCGACGGCGCGCCGGCGTTCGGCGACCGCCGGCACTACCAGATGGACCCCGCCAACGCCCGCGAGGCCCTCCGGGAGGTCCGTCTGGACGTCGAACAGGGCGCAGACGCGATCATCGTCAAACCCGCGCTGCCGTACCTCGACGTCGTCAGCGCGATACGCCGGGAGTTCGATCACCCCGTCGTCGCCTACAACGTCTCCGGGGAGTACGCGATGTTGCAGGCCGCCGCCGAGAAGGGGTGGCTCGACCTCGACGCGGTCGCCCACGAGTCGCTGCTGTCGATCAAACGCGCGGGCGCAGACCTGATCATCACCTACTTCGCCGAGGAGCTCGCCCCGGGGCTGTGAGCATGAGCGAGACGCCCATCCTCGACGACCACCTCCACCTCGACCCCGACCGGGGACGCGGCCTCGAGGCGGTCGAGGAGTTCGCGAACGCCGGCGGAACCCACCTGATCGTGATCAACCGACCCTCCTGGGGGATGGTCGACGTGGTCGACGGTGGCGAGGACTTCCGTCCCGTCTTCGAGCGCACCCTCGAGGTCGTCGAGGCCGCCTCGGACGTCCTCCCCGGACGGGCGTGGGCGATGCTGGGGGTCCACCCGGCGTGTATCGGGCGGCTGACCGACGACCGCGGCCACACGCCGGCCGAGGCCGGCGCGATCATGCGGGAGGGCCTCGACGTCGCCGCCGAGTACGTCGCCCGCGGTGAGGCCCTGGGGCTGAAATCCGGCCGCCCCCACTGGGAGACGACCGAGACGATCCGGGACGTCTCGAACGAGGTCATGCGCCACGCCTTCGCCCTCGGCGCCGATCTCGACCGTCCGGTCCAGCTCCACACGGAGGACACGGAGGAGCTCGACGACGTCGCCGAGTGGGCCGAGACGGCGGGACTGGCCCGCGAACGCGTGGTCAAACACTTCGCCCGTGGCCGGCTCTCGGGACCGATCCCGAGCGTGATCAGCCGCCGCGAGGAGCTCGAACGGGCGGCCGAACGGAGCGAACCGTTCCTGATGGAGACGGACTTCCTCGACGACCCCGACCGGCCGGGCGCGGTGCTCGGCCCGAAGACGGTCCCCCGGCGGGTCGCCTGGCTCCGCGAGGAGGGGTACGACGACGCGATCCGGACCGCCCACGTCGAGACCCCCCGGCTCGTCTACGGGATCGACACCGAAGCGACGCTGTAGCCGTCGGTCGACCACGCCGTGTCGACCGAACTATGTCGGCCGGCGACCAAGCCGGCCCGATGACGACGACCGCGAACCTCGCGGAGCTTGCGGGACGACTGCGCACCGACGACCTCGCGCCGACGGCGCACCTCGCGGCGCTCGAGGAGCGCTTCGAGTCGATCGAACCTACCGTCCGTGCGTTCGTTACCGAGGAGGGCCGGTGGGATCGCCTCGCGGACGCCGCGACGGCCCTCGAACGCCGGTATCCGGACCCCGGCGATCGGCCGGCGCTGTACGGCGTTCCCGTCGGGGTGAAAGACATCTTCCACGTCGACGGCCTCCAGACGCGAGCGGGCTCGTCGGTGCCGCCGTCGGCACTCGCGGGTCCGCAGGCGGCGACGGTGTCGGCGCTCGCGGCGGCGGGCGCGCTCGTCCTCGGGAAGACGGTCACGACCGAGTTCGCCTACTTCGAGCCCGGCCCGACGCGCAACCCCCACGATCCCGATCACACGCCCGGCGGCTCGAGCAGCGGCTCGGCCGCGGCGGTGGCCGCGGGGCTCTGTCCGCTCGCGCTCGGCAGCCAGACGATCGGCTCGGTGAACCGCCCGGCGGCGTTCTGTGGGGTCGTCGGCGTCAAACCGAGCCACGGCCGGATCCCGATCGACGGGGTGATTCCGGTCGCGCCGTCGGTCGACGACGTCGGCTTTTTCACCCGGGAGGTCGCCGGCGCCCGGCTGGCCGCGGGGGTCCTCTACTCCGACTGGCGCGCCGGGGACGTCCCCGATCGGGAGCCGACGGTCGGGGCCGTCGAGGGGCCGTACCTCGACGGCGCGTCACCGACTGGGCGGACGGGGTTTCGGGACCACGTCGAGGGACTCGCCGAGGCGGGGATCGAGGTCCGGCGGCTCGATCCGTTCGACGACATCGAGGACGTAAACCGCCGCCACCGGCGGCTCGTCGCCGCCGAGACGGCCCTCTCTCACGCCGAGTGGTATCCGGCCTACGGCGAGCGGTACGCCGATCGGACCGTCGAACTCATAGAGGAGGGGGTAGCGATCGACGTCGGCGAGCTCGCGGCGGCACGGGCCGGCCGATCCGAACTCCGGGCGGCCGTCCACGACGCGATGGACGCCGCGGGCGTCGACGTCCTGCTCAGCCCGGCCGCCCCCGGCCCCGCACCGGCCGGCCTGGAGACGACCGGCGATCCCGTGATGAACCTCCCCTGGACCCACGCGGGGCTCCCGACGATCACCCTCCCGGCCTCAGAGACCGACGCGGGGCTCCCGCTGGGGCTGCAGTGTACCGCCCGGTTCGGACGCGACGAGTGGCTGCTCGCGTGGTCCGAGCGCCTCCGGGCCGCGTTCGCCTGATGGCGGGACCACGTCCGGGCCGCGTTCGCCTGAACGCGGGACCACGCTTATGCCGGGCCTCGCCCTACGACGGGTATGCGACTGGACGTCGAGGCCCCCGACCCACCGGAGCTGCGCGAGGTCGATCCCAACGAGTACGAGGACGCGGAGGTCCTCGGGGACGACGACTACAGACGCGAGGAGCTCGGCGAGTTCCTCGAGGGGGGCGCCTGGGAGCGCTCCTGGGAGCTCTGGCTCGCCGACACGGACCTCGAGGACCGCGAGTACGCCATCGTCGCGGAGCTCGGGCTGATCGAGCGCTTTGATTTCTTCTGGGATGGGTTCGCAGAGCGCGTCGGCTACCACGCACCCGGGATCCCCGAGGACTGGCGCGAGCGGGAGTACCACCCCGAGCTCGACTCCTGGGGGACCGTCTCCTCGATCAACGCCGAGATGACCGAGCTCGGCCAG
>PUPA01000126.1 GCA_003552885.1 Natrialbaceae archaeon | reverse complement strand
TCGGTCGTCGAAGAGCACGTCCCGTTCATGCCGGATCCGTCCTCGGCCTCCGATATGCTCCGGAAGGTCACCAGCTTCCAGAAAAAGAGCGTCAGGGCGTACTTCGCCATCGGCAGCTACCAGGGGATGGACACCGACCGCGTCCGGGTCGGAACCATCCACTCCGCGAAGGGCCGGGAGGCAGACCACGTCTTCGTCGCCACCGACCTCACCGAGAAGGTCGTCGAGCAGATGGTCGCCACCGTCGAGGGGACGGCGGTCGACGACACCGTCGACGTCCCCGGGGTCGAGGAGTTCACCAAGACGACCTCGCCGGTACCGATCCTCACGGACAACGAGCGACGGGTGTTCTACGTCGGGATGTCCCGGGCGCGCGAGCGGCTCGTCCTGCTCGAGAACCTCGTCGACGGTGCACCGACGCTCCCCATCGACGTCCTGCTCAACGACCGGCCGACCGACGCCGACCTCGAGGATCTGATCGAGACGGCCCAGACCCCCGACGCCCTCGAGGCCGAACCCGAGGTCCACTGATCGCCGACGAGCCGAACGGATGTCCTCCCAACGGCCGACCGCCACCGGGGTCCGTGACCGATCGATCGGTGTGGCGGTTCGCGACCGGCTGATCGACGCCCTCGACGGAGCCGACGCCCTCGTCCACGCCGGTTTCCCCCGTGAGCCGACCGTGAGCTACCTCCTCGAGGCCGCCGGTCGCCGACCGACCGGGAGAGCGGTCCACGCGGTCGCCGTCGACGGGGGGGACGTGCTCGCGTTCGCGGCCGACGGCGACGACCACCCCGCGGCGCAGCTGGCGGACGTCCTCCGGGAGCGCGGGCGGACGGGGACGCTCCTCGCGCCGCCGACGATCCCCCACGACGCGGCGTTGTACCTCGAACGGGCCGGGTTCGAACTGAGCTCGACCGACCTCCTCGACCGGCTCCGCGCGTCGAAGACGGTGGGAGAGCGCCGCCGGACCGAGCGGGCCGCGATCGCGGCGACTGCGGGGCTGTCGACCGCGGCGTCGATCCTCGCCGACGCCGCCGTCCGGAGTCCCGACGACGGCGTAGACGGTGGGGCCGACCTCGTTGCCGACGGCGAGACGCTGACTCTCGAGGGGTTCCGTCGCCGGATCGACGCCGCGATCGTCGACGCCGGGGCCTTTCCCGCGGGAAACACCGTCGTCGGGATCGGCCCCGGCGCCGTCCCCGCCGACGCGACGGCGGTCCCGGGTGAAGGGACGGCGGCCGAGGGCGGGGCGGACGCCCTCCCCGCCGGCGAGTCGATCGTCGTCTCGGTCGCCCCCTGCGGGCCGGAGGGGTATCACGCCCCGCTGAGCCGGACGTTCGTCGTCGACGGGGACGGTGGCGAGCGGCGACGGGCCCACGTCGCGGCGACGGCGGCGCTACAGTCGGCCGAGGCGTTGCTCGAGAGCGGCGAAGACCGGGTCGGTGTCGTCGAGGCCGAGCTCACGGCAGAGGTCGCCGCCTTCGGCTTCGGTGACGGGATCGAGAGCCGCGTCCACGGCGTCGGACTCGAACCGACCGAGCTACCACGAACGGGCGGGACGATTCCCGACGGGGCCATCCTCGCCCTCGTGGCCGGGACGACCGATCCGCCGGTCCGGCTCGCCGACCTCCTCCTCGTCGGTGACGGGGGCGCCGGCCGGCTGGGAGGGGGCCCCCGGTCGCTGGTGCCGGCGAGTGCGGTCAGCCGACGATCGCGATCGGAACGGGCATGAAACAGAGGACGCCGAGGACGAACGTGACGACGCCGAGGACGAGCCGACCGCGGTCGAGGCGGCCGTCGTCGACCGGCCTCGCCGGCCCCGCGGCAGCGATCAGCGCCGCGAACAGCCCCCAGAACACCCAGATGAACACCGAGTTGCCGCTGTAGTCGCCGACGTAGTAGAGGTAGCCGGCGAGCGCGAAGAGGGCGCCGGGAACCAGCGCGGCGATCGTCTCCTGGAGCTCCCCGGCCATCGCCCGGAGGATGTGGCCGCCGTCGAGCTGTCCGACCGGGATCAGATTGAGGAAGGTGACGAACATCCCCACCCAGCCGCCGATGACGACCGGGTTGACGGCCGTCGTCGGATCCTCGCGGTACAGCGGCTGATCGACGGCCGTCGCCAGGAGCTCGAGCAGGGGCGGGTAGCCGAGCTGGATGACCACGCCCGACTCCTCGACGACGTTCTGTGGGGCGTGAACCGGCGGCAAGTGGAGCCCGACGACGGTGACGGCGACGGTCGCGACCAGCCCCGCGAGCGGTCCGGCGACCCCGATGTCGAAGAGCGCCCGTCGGTCGGGCATCCGTCCTTTCATCTTGATCACCGCACCCATCGTCCCGATCAGCGTCGGCACCGGCAGGAAGTACGGCAACGAGGCGTTCACGCGGTGATACCGGCTCAGGACGTAGTGGCCCATCTCGTGGACGCCGAGGACGAGCAAGATCGCGACCGAGAACGGCCAGGCGCGCCAGATCTCCGTCGGCTGCGCGAACGGATCGATGTAGTACCACTGGGCGCCGGCAAAGAGCGTGGAGAGCACCGTCGCGAGGAACAACAGGAGGTTCGTCCAGGGGACGCCGTCGATCCCGACGTCGATCGGCTCCGCTACGAGCACGTACCGGCGGTCGTCCCCGCCGGAGAGTCCCACCCCGGAGAGGGGCCTCGCGTCGTCCGTCGTCGTCCCCAGTCTCTCGTCAGCCGCCGTCGTCCCCGGCTTCCCGTCGACTGTCGTTCCCGTTCTCGCATCGTCGGCCGTCGTCCCCGGCTTCCCGTCGGCCGTCGTTCCCGTTCTCGCATCGTCGGCCGTCGTCCCCGGCTTCCCGTCGGCTGTCGTCCCCGGCCTCCCGTCGTCGGCCCCCACCGTTCCGTGAGGGTCGGGATCGGGCGCGTCGACGCTCGGCGGCCGTGGGCGTCCGCCACGCTCTACGGTCGTGAGACGAACCTCGTAGCCCACCTCCCGGAACGCCGGCCAGAGTTCGCGCATCATCGGCTCCGGAGGGACGAGCGGGCGGCCGACGTACCGCAGCGTCGAGCCGTCGCGGTCGACGGCACTCACCCGGAACACCGACTCGACCGTCTCGAGCGGGGGGCCGGCCTCGACGGCGTCCGACCTGGCCATCGCTACGACGTAGCGGCCGGCGGGATAAAACGGCTGTCGGTCGCGGAAGTCGGCCAGCCGGTGGGGACCGAAGCCGGGACGCCGGCGAGCGCGGGGCCGGTCGACGACACGGGGAGCGTCGCCGGCTCACACCGCCGGAGTGGGAAAATCCTCACTGATCCGGACCCGTTGACGACGTCCGTCAGGCTGCGTCCACGCGCCAGGTGGTCGCGCTCGTGTACGACCACTTCTCGATCTCGAGGTCGGTGGCCGACTCGGAGAGCTTGACCATCAGCGCGCCGATCTCCTTCGGGGAGAGGCCGACGTCGTCTGCGATGAACTTGCCTTTGAAGTAGAGCTCGCCGTCCTCGACGCGCTCGCGGAGGTACCGCCTCAGGCGGCGTTCTTTGCTTTCCGTGGAGGGTTGTGCTGTGGTGCTCATCGACGTCGACCTCTCCGAACGGAGGAGTGTTATAAACGGGTGATGGTTGGCGGCGTTTCGGT
>PUPA01000084.1 GCA_003552885.1 Natrialbaceae archaeon | reverse complement strand
GTACTCACGGCGCTTGTGGTTCAGTAGGTCAGCGTTGCCGATGAACGCGCCTGTGCTGGTGACAGCCAGATACCCGTCCACGTTCCGGTCTACGCCGAGAACTGTTCGGCTCTCGGCTTCTTCCGGCGACTCGTCGCGTTCCTGTTTGACGGAAACGTGCAGGTAGTAGGTGTCTGTCTGGCGGTCGTAACGGAGTTTCGCTCCCTGTTTCTGCCACTCGTCGCTTTCTATGTATTCAGCTTGGGGTGAATCGTCCGGGTAGACGTACTCGGCATGAACACGTCCACTGCCGTATGCGGCCAACGAACAATAGCCGTCGAAGTAGCTTATCGCGTTGGTGTTGTAGACAGTTGTGTTTGAGGTGAACACGGGCTTTGAGGTGCGTTCTCCTTCTTTCATCCTGTCTACGCAGCCAGTGAGTGCGTCGGCGGCATGGTTGACAGCGGCCACGGTCAAATCGGAGTGTAGGCCTGTGTCTTCCCGTATTTCGTCGTAGGCAAGTGGTTGAAGTCGGGAGCGTGACGTAATCACGTACCCGTCGTCGTCGCCGTCCCAGCCCCGGTCGGCAAATCGTTGTGCGGCGTCCCGAAACGTGTTCATCGTGCGTTTCAGGTCGTCGCACCGCTCGTCGGGAACGGAGAGCTTGACAACAGCGGTACGCTGAATCTCCATCTACATGCCACATGTGGCACTATCTATATATAAATACTTGGGAGTAGGTCGGGTCGTTGAATATTGTTTGGTTCTCGGAGCTTACGCGATTCCCGCCCACCGTGAACGGCGGGACTCCCTCGCTGGATTAGGTGGCTTCGGGCCGTGATCGGAGAGTGGCTTCGGGCCGTGATCGGAGAGCGGCGGCTCCGAGACGAGAGTCGGCTCCCGCGGCGGAACAGGTTTGCTGGCACGCGAACCTTCGGTCGCGGGAGCCACCGCCGGCTACGGTACCGACCCGCTAAAACCCTTCGCGTTCACTCGATCCGCGAGAGTTTGCCGTCGACGACGCGCTGGCGGCGGCGGTTCACGTGGACGTGTACGACAGAGAGCACGAGGAAGGCGGCCACTACGACGCCGGCCACCCAGGCGGCCGGAACGAGGGGCACGAAGCCGAGATACGCCGCGGTCGCCGTGGCCGCGCCGACCACGCTCACGGCCGCGTACCGCCGATCCCAGCGGTCGGTTCGGTGGGTGTCCGTGTCGAGGTACATCACCAGCAGGTCGGCGTTCTTCGAGAGGGCGATCAGCCCCCGATCCTGATCGTACTCGATGATGCCGGCGTCGTCCATCTTCGGCAGATGTGTCTGGTAGAGGGCGACGTAGACGCGCTTTCGCTGGTCGGAGCTCAACGCGTTGACGGTCGTGTCGTTCTCCCAGGCGGCGATCTGTTCGGCGAGCTCCCCGAGGGTCACCGTCCCCTCGGTATCGAGCAGGTACTTCAACACCTCACGTCGCCGACGGTTCTTTAACAGCTCGAAGATGACGTCCTTTGGCAGCGACCGGCGGTCGCCGCGGTCGGTGACCGAGGTGATCTCCTCGGGGAGCGGAGTGTCTATCGAGGACACGGGGTCGACACCTCCCCCGATTTCGACGGGACGGCGGGGCTCGTCTGGCAGTGGTCGCTGTCCGGGGCCAGCGGCGCTCTCGGCGGACGGGCGCTCTCGATCACGTATGACACACCGGTTTCAACACCGACGTAGAATCTATTAAATACGATCACGTTTCGCAACGGTTGCAAACGGCCTACGCGGTGACTTACGCGGGTCGGGCCCGGCGTCGGAGTCAGGGACGGACCGCCGAAGGCCGTCGATGCCGGCGGTCTGCCCACCGGCCGCGGCGGACGGACGGATCGCCGGGTTCTGGACGGCCGGGTCGACGTCGCGGGCGTCGTCAGACCGGTGAAACGGAGGCGACGGAGCGTCGGAGCGGTTCGGTGCCGCCGGTGAACTGCCGGAGCGGTGCGGGGCCGTCGGCGGATCCGTAGAGTGGAAGGGGGTCGTTCGTGGGTCATTGGGACGGTTCGGGACCGGTGGTGGACGGGTCTCGACGTCTGATCTGCGGTGAGTGGCCTAAATCCGGGTGACGGTTTCTGCCGCGTAATAGGGACTTACGCGACGAAGCCGGGAGTTTATCGCGGATCGGATCGGGTCCTCGTGGGCCGTGGTGTCGTCACTCGGGGTGTAGCCGACTGCCCGAGAACGTTCCGACGATGGCGTTCGCTCCCGGCGCGAGGAGCCTCCGTCTTCGACACAAGATGGGCTTTCGTCCGACAACCATCTACACCCATTAGGCTGGACGGACCGTTTCCCCGGTCGATGACTGCGTCGATCACGAACCACGCCGAACGCGAGGTCGAGAGAAACGAGACGGACCAGTGTCCGGACTGTGGCTCCGGGACGGTCGTCGACGACCCCGACCGCCGGGAGCGGATCTGTCGGGACTGTGGGCTCGTCGTCAGCGAGGATCCGATCGACTACGGTCCCGAGTGGCGAGCGTTCAACGCGACCGAACACGAGCGACTCTCCCGCGTCGGCGCGCCGCTGACCCAGTCGATGCACGACCGCGGGCTGACGACGACCATCGACTGGCGAAACCGGGACGCCTCCGGGCGGTCGGTCTCGGCCGACAGACGCGGTCAGATCCACCGACTTCGCGTCTGGCAAGAGCGCATCCGAACGAAAAACGCCGGCGAGCGGAATCTGAAGTACGCGCTCAGCGAGATCGACCGGATGGCGAGCGCGCTCGGGCTCCCCCGACCGGTCAAAGAGACCGCGAGCGTCATCTACCGCCGGGCGCTCGACCGCGATCTGATCCGCGGCCGGTCGATCGAGGGCGTCGCCACCTCGGCGCTGTACACCGCCTGCCGAAAAGAGGACATCCCACGGAGCTTAGAGGAGCTCACCGGCGTCTCGCGAGTCGACCAACGGGAGATCGGCCGCACCTACCGCTACATCGCGGACGAACTCGACATCAACCTCGAGCCGACGAACCCACGCCAGTTCGTCCCCCGCTTTTGCTCGGAGCTCGAGGTCTGTACGGAAGTCGAGACGGTCGCCGTCGAGATCATCGACGAGACGACTGGCCAGGGGCTTCACTCGGGGAAGTCCCCGACCGGCTACGCGGCCGCCGCGATCTACGCCGCTGGCGTCCTCTGTGAGGAGAACGTCCCCCAGCGTGCGGTCGCGGAGGTCGCCCGGACGACCGTCGTCACGGTCAGAAACCGCTATCGCGAACAGCTCGAAGCCATAGACCGCGAGTCGATCGCGGCCTGAGCCAGAGGGATCGTCCCGACGCGTCGACCGGAGCCCTCGACGAGCCGTATCAGGCGTCCCGCTCGGCCTCGACCAGCTCTGCCATCTCGACGTCCTTGTCGGTGATCCCGCCCTCCTCGTGGCTGGTCAGCCGGATCTCGAGTTCGGCGTAGCGGACGATCATCTCCGGGTGGTGAAACTGGGCCTCGGCGATCTCGCCGACCATCTGGGCGAAGTTGACCCCGCGGAGGTAATCGTCGAACTCGTAGATCCGGACGATCTCCTCGCCGTCGCGTACCCACCCCTCCGGCAACAGCCCGTCGATCTCCTCGTCGGAAAGCAGGTCGGCCATGTACGGC
>PUPA01000133.1 GCA_003552885.1 Natrialbaceae archaeon | reverse complement strand
CCGGTCGGGACCGTCCGACCCGTCCACGGCGGCTCACCCGAAGTTCTCGATCTCGGCTTCGTCGGGATCGCCGCCGGCGTCGGCGATGGCGTCGGCGACGGCGCCGACGAACTCGCTGAAGCCGAAGACGTAGAACCGTCCTTCGCCGAGTCGGTCGGCGACCGCGGCCGAGAGCGCGTCGTCCTCACCGGCGGCGAGGATCTCGACGTCCGCGCCAGCGTCCGCGAGTGCCTCCAGACGCGTCAGGTGGGCCGGTTCGTCGTCGCGGTAGACCACGGCGGCCTCCCTTCCGGCGGCGTAGGCGGCCTCGGCGATGGCGACGGCGGGACCGACGCCGGGGCCGCCGGCGACGGCGACGACATCCTCCCCGCCGCGGTAGGCGATCGAGCCGAGCGGACCCTCCACGCGGAGGCGGTCCCCGGCCCCGAGGGCAGCGAGCCACGGAGAGAGGTCGCCGTCGGGATCGACGCCGACGGTGATCTCGAAGGACTCCTCGACCGACGGCGACGAGAGGGTGTAGTAGCGGGTCAGCTCCTCGCCGCCGACCGTCGCCCGGACGACGACGAACTGGCCGGGTGCCGCCTCGAACCCCGGTGGGGTCGACAGCTCGATGGCGACCGTCCCCGGCCCGACCTCCCGGACCGACTCGACGCGGACTTCCGTTTCCTCCATGTCGGATCCGTCGAGCGGAGAACGGAAAGCCGTTCCTCTCTCCCCCGGTCCGTGGACTTTTACCCGGTCGGCGGGGTCCAACTCTGGGCCGGTCGGCGGCGTCTTACCCGGGAGCGAGCTCCTCTTCTGGACCGGGAAGCGGAGTCCCCCTCTGGATCGTCAGCGGAGCCCCCCCTGGATCGTCAGCGGGGTCTCACCCGGGGGGCGACCGACGGGCGTGTGGGTGGCCCTTTCAGAAGCCTTTTGATTTATGCCGGGCAAGTTGGCTACGATATGGCCGAGGACCTCAACTGGGCGATCGGGGGGGAGGCCGGCGACGGCATCGACTCCACGGGCAAGATCTTCGCCCAGGCCCTCTCCAGGGCCGGACGACACGTCTTCACGTCGAAGGACTTCGCCTCGCGCATCCGGGGTGGCTACACAGCCTACAAGATCCGGACCTCCGTCGACGAGCTCCGCAGCGTCGTCGACCGACTCGACATCCTGGTGGCGCTCACCCAGCGGACCATCGACGAGAACGTAGACGAGCTCCACGACGGGAGTGCGATCATCTACGACGGCGAGCGCTCCTGGGAGGCCGAGATCCCGGAGGGGGTCGTCGGGGTCGACGTCCCGCTGAGGTCGCTGGCCGAGGAGGCCGGCGGGGCGATCATGCGCAACGTCGTCGCGCTCGGGGCCGCGTGTGAGATCACCGGCTTCGACGTCGCCTACCTGGATGAGTCCCTCGAGAAGCGTTTCGGCGGGAAGGGCTCGAAGATCGTCGAGAACAACAAAAACGCCGCGCGACTCGGCCAGGAGTACGTGGCGGAGAACTACGAGCTCGATCTCGGCTACGAGCTCGAGACGACCGACAACGACTACGTCCTGCTCAACGGCGACGAGGCGATCGGGATGGGCGCGATCGCCGCCGGCTGTCGGTACTACGCCGGCTACCCGATCACGCCGGCGACGAACGTGATGGAGTATCTCACGGGCCGGATCGAACGGTACGGCGGCCACGTCGTCCAGGCCGAAGACGAGCTCTCGGCGATCAACATGGCGCTGGGTGCCGCCCGTGCGGGCGCCCGGGCGATGACGGCGACGTCGGGCCCCGGCCTCGACCTGATGGCCGAGACGTTCGGCCTCGTGGCGACCAGCGAGACCCCGCTGGTGATCGTCGACGTGATGCGCTCTGGCCCCTCGACGGGGATGCCGACCAAACAGGAACAGGGCGACCTCAACATGACCCTCTACGGCGGCCACGGCGAGATCCCCCGGTTCGTGATCGCGCCGACGACGATCACCGAGTGTTTCTGGAAGACCGTCGAGGCGTTCAACTACGCCGAGAAGTACCAGACGCCGGT
Source organism: Natrialbaceae archaeon (assembly GCA_003552885.1). Classification (GTDB taxonomy): domain Archaea; phylum Halobacteriota; class Halobacteria; order Halobacteriales; family Natrialbaceae; genus Tc-Br11-E2g8. Next base: position 1,602 of record PUPA01000133.1, on the reverse strand, counting down.
GTACCTCGTCGCCGACCTCGCGCTCGCGGTGACCGAGCGGACGTTCCCGCCGGAGGCGTTCGACATGGACGCCGTCGAGATCGACCGCGGCAGGCTCGTCGACGAGGGTGAGGTCGAAGCGTGGCTCGACGAGGAGGGGCGGTTCCGGGCCCACGCCGACACCGACGACGGCGTGAGCCCGCGGGCGATCCCGGGGACGGCCGACGCCGCCCACATGAGCACGGGGCTCGAACACGACGAGCTGGGCCGACGGACCGAAGAGGAGGAGATCCGCGTCCAGCAGGTCGACAAACGCTACCGCAAAGTCGAGACGGCCAAAGAGCGCGAGGAGTGGGCCTACCGGGAGTTCGGCGATTCGGACGCGGAGACGCTGGTGATCTCCTGGGGCTCGAACGAGGGAGCGATCCGGGAGGCCATGGAGCAGCTCGCGGCCGACGGGATCGACGTCCGCTTTCTCTCGGTGCCGTACGTCTTCCCACGGCCGGATCTCACCGCCGACGTCGAAGCCGCCGAGGACGTCATCGTCGTCGAGTGCAACGCGACGGGTCAGTTCGCCGATCTGATAGAACACGACACCCTTACCCGGGTGAAACGGATAACCAAGTACACGGGCGTCCGGTTCAAAGCGGACGAGCTCGTCGAGGAGATCGCCGCGGCGGTCACAGAGGAGGTTCCAGCATGAGTTCACAGGTCAGATTCACCGACTTCAAATCGGACAAACAGCCCACCTGGTGTCCCGGCTGTGGGGACTTCGGGACGATGAACGGGATGATGAAAGCCCTCGCAGAGACGGGCAACGATCCCGACAACACGTTCATCGTCGCCGGCATCGGCTGTTCCGGCAAGATCGGCACGTACATGCACAGCTACGCCCTCCACGGGGTCCACGGCCGGGCGCTCCCGGTCGGGACGGGCGTGAAGATGGCCCGCCCCGACCTCGAGGTGATGGTCGCCGGCGGCGACGGCGACGGCTACTCGATCGGTGCCGGCCACTTCGTCCACGCCGTCCGACGGAACGTCGATATGTCCTACATCGTGATGGACAACCGGATCTACGGACTCACGAAGGGACAGGCGTCGCCGACGAGCCGCGAGGACTTCGAGACCTCGACGACGCCGGGAGGGCCGAAACAGCCGCCGGTGAACCCGCTCGCGCTCGCGCTGGCCGCCGGCGCCTCCTTTATCGCCCAGTCGTTTTCCTCCGACGCCCTGCGCCACCAGGAGATCGTCCAGGCGGCCATCGAGCACGACGGCTTCGGCTTCGTGAACGTCTACTCGCCGTGTGTCACGTTCAACGACGTCGACACCTACGACTACTTCCGGGACAGCTTAGTCGACCTGAAAGAGGAGGGCCACGATCCGGGCGACCACGAGGCGGCCAAGGACGTCATCCTCGACGCGAGCAAGGAGTACCAGGGCGTGATCTACCGCGACGAGAACTCGGTTCCCTACGGCGCCCAGCACCGTCTCGAGAGCGACATGTCCGAGATCCCAGACGGGGCTCCCGAGGGCGCGACCGACCTCGTCCGGGAGTTCTACTGAGACCGGCGGGCGTGACTCCACCGGTGCGGTCGGACCGTTCGAAGCCGCCCGATTCGACTG
>PUPA01000055.1 GCA_003552885.1 Natrialbaceae archaeon | reverse complement strand
GTTCGTACGACGTTCCGTTGTGTACGACCGCAACGATTGTCGCCGGGGCGTCCTCCGTCGCCGCCCCCTCGAACGCGAGTCCAACCTCGAGTCCGTCGTCGGTGCGGAACCGACCGTCGACGACGGCCGCCGTCAGCGGGGCCGTCTCGAAGTCCACGACGGAGGGGTCGTCGAACGCGGGCAGGTCGGCGTCGGACGTCGACTCGCCGTTCGTTCCCGACGTCTCGTCTGTGGGACTCTCAGGCTCGGACTCGGTCTCGGACGTCGGCTCGTCGAACTCGAGACAGCCCGCGAGGAGGGCGCCACCACCGTCCACGCCGGCTTCGTCAGGACCGAATTCGCGACCTCGTCAGCGAGACGACCCTCGAGCCGACGGACTTCATCGCGCCCGTCTTCGTCGACGCGACGACCGACACGCGAGTTCCCATCGAGTCGATGCCCGGACACGAACGCGTGCCGCTCGAACGTCGAGTTGGTCCTGCCCGTCACCACCCACTCCGCTCGAGGAGTTCCTGCCGACTCGTCTCGCGCTCGAGGAGTTCCTGCCGACTCGTCTCTCGCTCGAGGAGTTCCTGCCGACTCGTCTCTCGATCCGTCGCCTTGCAGCCGTTCGAGTCGGTCTTTCGTTCGCACACCTCCACCAGGTCGCCGTACGTTTTCCACGCCGGGTGAACACGTAGCTGGTCCTCGCCTGTCGCCGGCTTCGGCGACTCCCGTGACTCGATCAGCCGCCGCTGACCGGCGGGAACAGGGCGAGCTCGTCGCCTTCTTCGAGGACCGTCTCGAGGCCCCGTTCCTGGCTGACGACGTCCTTGCCGTTTCGCAGGATGTTGATCTGGGACCTGAGCTCGCCGTCCTCGAGCACCCGATCCTCGAGGTCGGGTCGGTCCGCGAGCAGCGCCTCGAACGCGTCGCCGACGGTCTCGCCGGGCTCGACGTCGACGGTTACGTGGCGGTCGCCGGCGTACTCGGCGAGATCCGCGAACAGTTTCCACTCCATACCCGGACTCTACGTGGCCGATTCAATAAGCTGTCGCCCCGCGCTCAGAGCTCCTCGACGACGAAGATCGTCCCGTGGATCTCCTCGTCGCCGTCACCTGCGCCCAGCTCGTACTTCCCCTCGAAGGGGAACTGCCAGAGGTGATCCTCGCCGGCGTCTTTCGGCCCGGCACCGTCCCACCCACACGGCTCCGGCGTCCAGACGGGGTACAGCTCGTAGCCGTCGACCTCCCAGTGCCACCGCAGGTCGGCCGTGTCGTCGACGGCGATCGGGTCCGGCTCGAAACCGTCGGCGGTGAGCCGGATCTCGACCTCGCTCTCGCCGGTGTAATCGTCCGGATCGTACTCCTCCAGCTCCTCGAGCCGGCTCTCCCAGGCCGTCCCCTCCTCGCTCTCCGGCTCGTCGTCGTCCGGTTCGTCGTCCGTATCCGACTCCTCGCTCTCCGGCTCGTCGTCAGTCTCCGGCTGGTCGTCGTTCGACTCGTCGCCGAGACAGCCGGCCAGCGTGGCCGCCGCGCCGACGGCGAGCAGCGACCGTCGCGTCGTGTTCATGCCCGAGGGCACTCCGTCTACGCCCTTCAGCCCTTCAGTTTTTCGAGACGTGAACCACTCGCGCGGCTCGCCGGCGGCTCACCACGCCCTAGAGGACGTGAACTTCGCCGTCGACGGCCAGAGGGTCGGCGAACGCCTCCTCGGGCGGGTAGTAGTGGGCGACGTGGACGAGCCGCGTGCGATCCGCCCCGAGCTCCTCGGCGAGCGCGAGCGCGCCCTCGCGGGTCATGTGTTTGCCCCCGAACGTCCGTGGGACGCCCGCGTCGTCCTCGTGGCGGCCGCCGGCCGGGTGGTGGGCACAGAGATGTGCCGGAACGATCGCGTCCGCGAGCAGCAGGTCGGGGTCGGCGAGGCGCTCGCGGGACCGTTCGGAGACGGCGTAGCTCGTGTCGCCGGTGATCGACAGCTTCGCGCCCCCGCCGGGCTCCTCGACGACCAGGCCGTAACAGACGAGCGGCGGGTGATCGACCGGCACCAGGGTGAGGTCGAACCCACAGACGCGGACGGTCTCGAACGGCGACGTCGGCCGGACGGTCACCGCATCGAGGTAGTGGTAGTCCGTGGCGACCGTCTCGGCGACGCTCGCGCCGGTCTCCGGATCCGGCTCGTCGGCCGCCAGCACGTCGAGGCCGTCGACGAGCCGGAAGACGTTCCCCAGGCCGTCGAGGTGGTCGAAGTGGACGTGGGTGATCACCGCGGCGTCGGGGAGGGGGACTTCGTCCCGGAGAAACTGGTAGCGAAAGTCCGGGCTGGCGTCGACGAGCAGGGCGTCGCCGGTCCGTTCGTTCTCGACGTGGACCGAGAATCGCGTCCGCTCGACTCCGCGCTCGCGGGCGGCGACGCAGGTTCCACAGTCACAGCCGACCGTCGGCGTCCCCGTCGTATCGCCCGTCCCGAGGAGGGTGACGCGCATGCCCGCGTCGGTGCGGGGGGTCACGTCACCTCCCGGTCCCGTGCGCTCGCTCATTCTCGGATCGTTGGGACGCCGTCCACAAGGGTGTTCGGAGTCGAGAGCCGTCGCCGGCTCCGGGTCCTCACTCCCGGGTGTGTTCGTGCTCGCGCAGGAGGTCGGGGTCGACGTCCCGCAGGACGGCCTCGTTGGTCGCCTCGAGCACGACCGGGGGGCCACAGTCGTCCTCGACGGCCTCGAGCCACCGGCCGAGACAGAGACACCACCGGTCACCCGGTTCGAGCCCCGGAAACCGAAACTCCGGGCGTGGGGTGACCAGGTCGTTCCCCCGGGATCGCGAGAACGAGAGGAACTCCTCGGTCATCACCGCACACACCTCGTGTCGGCCGCGGTCGTCCGCCACGTCCCGACAGCAGCCGTCCCGCAGGTACCCCGTCGTCGGGTCGGTGCTACAGGGCTCGAGTTGGGTTCCGTAGACGTTCCGATCCTCGGGCATACCGTCGTCTGGGGCGGTGGCGTGAAAAACGTGACGTGCGTCTCGTGGGACCGACCGAGGGCTCAGCTCCAGAGGCTCGCGAACGGGAACTCACGCCCGACGTCGTCGAAGCGGTCGAGGGCGAACGCGTCCAGTTCGACGGCGGGCTCCTCGCCGGTCACGACCGACCGGACGGCGTCCCCGATGGCGAGACCGGCCATCACGCCGGCGCCGTGGAATCCGGCGGCGACGACGAGGCCGTCGGGTGCGGCGGCCGGCGCGTCGATGATCGCCCGCGCGTCCGGGGTCGTCGCGTCGGCCACTGGGCAGTCCTCCCACCGTACCACCTCGTGGTCGTCGTACGCGAAGAACCCGGGTAGCTCCTCCTCGACCATCCGCTCGAACGCGGGGTCGATCCCGAGCGCGTCGCCGAACGCCTGGTGCTCCCGCCCGACGAGGAGATCTCCGGAGGGTGTCGGCCGCCAGTAGATCTGTCGTTCCCCGTCGCCGCCCGCGGGCCAGGCGGAGACGTCGACGTCCACGTCGAGGTAGACGGCGTTCCACGTGAACGGTCGGATCGGCAGATCGACGTGTCCGGCGACGAGCTCCGGGGTGGCAGAACCCGCCGCGACGACGACGGTCTCCGCGTCGATGGGACCGTACTCGGTTTCGACACCGGTGAG
>PUPA01000089.1 GCA_003552885.1 Natrialbaceae archaeon | reverse complement strand
CTTCGGCTATCCACGGGAAGATGCCGTCACCGGGGTCGAACTCGAAGACCGGTTCGTAGATGTGGTCGTAAACGTCGAAATAGTCCCCGGTGATGTGATCGAGCGGGTCGATCGTGTCTGGAAATTCGGTCAGGGTGACCGTAATCTCTTCTTCCTCGTCCGGATCGGCATCGTCGTCGTCATCGTCGTCGGCACTGATACAGCCAGCCATCGCCGTTATCCCCGTAGCGGCGGTGGCAGCCCCTGTTAGCTTAAGTACCCTCCGACGACGGATTTCGTTACTGTTCTGCACATTTACATGGCTGTTGTCCAACATAGTTAAATTTAGTGCTCCGGAGAGGATCACGGTCGGTAGTTCCTACCGTCGTCGACCGGCGACTCGATTCCCCGATCAGACGGACGCGGCCGGAGACCGGTGGCGGTCGGTCCAGCCGATAGGGACCGCGGCGAACGCGAGGCCGATACCGATCTCGAGGCCGAGGAAGCCGACCCACGGTAGAGGAGTGTGGACAAGGAAGCCGATCCACGGTAGAGGAGGGCAACCGGAGGAGTGGTTCAGCCGGTAGTATCCTCGGGGGAGACGACGCGGATCGAACTCCCGAGGTACTTCTTGAGGGCCTCGTCGACCGTGTCCGCCCTGAACTCACCGAGCTGGCTGCCGATCGCGTCCCGGAGCGCGTCGAGATACAGCCGGTCCGTCCGGAGTTCGCTGAACGTAACCGACACCACGGACACGCCGAGGGCGTCCTCGACGATCTCACGGACGTACGTCTCGTCGCCGACGGCGCCACGCCAGAGGTTATCGCGGAAAAACATCCAGCCGGGCTCTCCCGGCGGGTCCGCTACCCAGGACAGCGTCGTCTCGTGTTCGGCGGGGTCGACCGACAGCTCCGGCCGTGAGGGCTCGACCCGGAAGCCGACCCTGAACACGTACCGAGCGGTTCCTTTCGACGAGTCAGTGTGGTCCACGCCGTGTTTTCGACGGCACGCACAAAAAAGACGGTACCGTCGAACCCCGTGTTTCCGGACGCCGGGGTCGCCGTGGGACTGTGGTCGACCCTCGAGCGGAGAGCGCCGCCCCTCGGGACGTGGGAGAACCGACGTGGCGTCTTGCCGTGGACTCGGGCCCTGGGATCGGCGGAATCGGATTTTCTATATCGATATACGGTTTATGAACTTGCGAGTGCGATCCGTTCGCCCGTCTCGAGCCCGCTCCGGAGGGCGGCGTGCAGGCGCGCCTCGCCGGCGACCCAGTCGCCGAGGGGGTAGAGGCCGTGGTCGGCGGCGTCCTCGAGCGGGCCGGCGGCGACCCGTCCCTCCGGAAGCGCGTACCGCCAGCCCTGGTGGTCGCTCCAGTCGGGCACACGCAGGCGGTCCTCGCCGATCACGTCGGCGGTCATCGCCGCGAGGTCGGCGACGTTCCGTTCGGGGGGGTCGTCGTACCGTTCGACCGACCACTCGTGACTCGCCTGGACGACGAGCACCGACTCGCCGTCGGGGACGTGTCCGGGTTTACACTCCTCGCGGGCGATCCAGCCGATCCCGTGGTCCTTGCCGGGGTTGACGAGGGCGTAGTACGGACGGTCGAGCGCGAACTCGTAGCCGAGCACCGCGGTCCAGATCGTCCGGTAGGGAACCTCACCTGCGGCCTCGGCGAGCCGATCTCGGAGGGGATCGTCCCACTCGGCGTTCGCCACGAGCGTCGCCGTCTGCGGGGCCGGCGGGTTCAGGAGGAGGACGTCGAACGGCCCCCACTCCCCGCCGTCGGCGTCGACGAGCGTCCAGACGTCGTCGCCCCGACACAGCGTCTCGATCCGCGTCCGTCGGCGGACGGTCGCCTCCGTCGCCCCGAACAGCCGCTTTGCGATCTGGGTGATCCCACGACGGTAGCTCCACTTGTGTTCGTCGCTCTCCCGGCCGGGGGAGACCTCCCCCTCCCGGTCGAACGTCCAGATCGGTTCGGCGACGTCGACGAGGCCGTCGGTGTCGAGGCGCTCGGTCAACAGCTCGACGACCCGTTCGTCCGCGGATTTCACGTAGTTCGCGCCGTACTCGTAGCGGATCGGTCCCCGCCGGCGGGTGGCGGCCCGGCCACAGACGCCGCCGGACTTCTCTACGACCGTCAGCTCCGCGTCCGGAACGGTTCGATCGAGGACGTAACACGCGGCGGCGGCCGCCCCACCGGCCCCAACGACGCCGATTCTGGTCATCGGCCCGAGTTCGTCCCTCGTGGGCAAATCGCCACCGGTCCCCGCCGGCGCTCGCCGGTTCCGGGCTGTCGTCGTCGCTGACCGTCCGCCGAGGGCGACGGTCACCGTCGGATGGTGGCGGGAAACCTGACCGCTTCCCAAAGCCGTCTATACGCGTTCGTGGTGGCTCACGCACATGACCACCGTCGTCGACCTCGAGATCCCGGCCGGGAACCTCGGCCTCTCGGAGACGTTCGAACGACTGCCGTCGTTCGAGTTCCGGATCGGCGGGGTGATCGGCGACGGACCGCCGCTGGTGTGGACGAGCGGCGCCGATCGGTCGGCGATCGAGGGCGCCCTCGAGGCCGACCCCTCCGTCGAGCTCGTCGCGGTGTTGATTCACTCCGAGGACGGACGACTCCTGGTTCGTCTCGAGTTCGACCGGTCGATGAAGCTGTTTCACCGGATCGCCGCCGAACACGCCGGCGCCGTCCTCGAGGCCACCGGCCGGGACGGAACGTGGTCGTTGACGCTACTCTTCCACGACCGGGAACCCCTCTCCCGGGCCCACCGACGGTTCGAACGGTACGGCTTCGAGGCCACCGTGGGCCGGGTGGCCACGATGGACGGCGCCGACGACGACGGGACGCCGCTGACCGAAACCCAGTACGAGACGATCGCGACGGCCTACGAGCTCGGCTACTTCGACGTTCCCCGGAAGGTAACTCTCCAGGAGCTCGCGACCGAGCTCGGGATCTCACACCAGGCGCTCTCCGAACGGCTGCGCCGGAGCCACGCCGCGCTCGTCGGCGCGGAGCTGTCGGGCCGGACGCCCTCACGGCGGATCGACCCCTGAGGTGGATCGTCTCCCGGCAGGACCTCTCGACTCCCGGTACGGATCGTCCCGACTGCCGGCAGGATCCTCCCGATTCCCAGCACGGATCATCCCGACGTGTCAGGTGGGCGCCGCCCCGTCCGGGCGGTCACCGGTGACAGATCACGGCGAACCGTCCGGGTCGATCGATACACGAACGTTTCGGCTCGACCGGGCAGCAAATTACCGCTTTGTCTATTTATGGTAGCTAATATTGGGTTAGTGACTTCTAAAACGGCGGGAGAGAGATTTTGTCCCCAATAGATAGGCTTATTAGTGAACGGATTCACGGAAGAGACGTCGGCGTCGTGCCGACGCGCGACGTATCGCCAACCGAACGATCCCTGTGAGTGCCGGTGGAACGCGATCCGTCTGATCGCCCGACGTGGCGGCCCCGCGGATCACTCATGCTCAGTCGGCGGCCGTTCGTGGCTGTACGGTCGCCGACCCGGTCGGGCCCACCGCTGGCCCGTTCGCTCACCGAGCCTTCATTTCGACCCCGCCCGGAGCCTGCGGTACGTCCCTCGTCCTGCCGAGCGGTTCCGTGAGCATCCCGAGACCGTCACGGTCGCAG
>PUPA01000102.1 GCA_003552885.1 Natrialbaceae archaeon | reverse complement strand
CCTCGTGGCTGACCGCGCCCAACACCGCGTACTCCTCGATGAGTTCGCCGGTCGGAACGCCGCCGAGGGCGTAGATCTCGCTCGCGCCGAAGGCCTCGGCGACGTCGAGGAAGGCGTCGGTCAGGACGTAGTGGCCCGCGTTGCTCCCGGCTTGGTGGTCGCCGGTGAGAACGAGCAGGTCCCGACCGTCGGGGACGGTCACGGCGTGGATCCGTGCGGAAGCGAGCTCGGCGACGCCGTCGCCGACCGAGACCTGTGGGGGAAACTCCCGCGAGTGGATCCGGCGGACGAGCGTGCTCTCGGCGTCGAGCTCCTCTATGAGGTGTTCGGCCGCGAGCTTCCCGACGTGGCCGACGCCCGGCAGCCCCTCGACCAGCGCCGGATCGTCGAGGCCGACCTCGGCGACCGCGTCGACTTCGAGTTCGTCCATACCCTAGCCGCGGCGGCGACGTTTAAGAGCGCGTCGGTACTCGCCGTACCGGTCCTCGGGGTCGAAGGGCGCCGGGGCGCTGTTTACCGCCTCTGCGCCACACGCCGGACAGCGCGAGTCGAGGGTGTACACCGGGCGGTCGTGGACCTCCCGCCAGGCCGAACACCGCCGGATGTCAGATCGCATCTCACTCGTCGTCGGTCCGTCGCTCGCGGTGGAACTCACCCTCGCCGCCGTGGTCGCCGATGGCCGCGACCGCCCGTCGGGCGCTCGCCTCGAGCTGTGACTCGGCGGCCTTGTAGTTCGGCGCCCGGACCTGGATCCGGTACTCCGGCGCGCCGACGTAGGTCACCTCCAGTTCGACCTCCTCGGGGACGGCGGCTCCACCGCTCGAACCCCCGCTCGGGCCGTCGCCGTTGCCCTCGGCGGCCGCGAGCGCCTCTTTGACGCCGTCGACGCCACTCGCGGAGGGGTTCTCTAGGTCGACGTAGCCCGTGACGGTGACGTACGGCACCGAGACGTTCTCGCGTGCGGTGTCGACGACGGCGTCGACCTCCTCGTCGGTGAGGTCGGTGCCCTCTATGGCCTCCTGGCCGTGGATGGCCGCCTGCTTGAAGCCGTCGTAGAGGCTGCCGTGGGCGCCGATCAGCTCGTTCGCAATCGCGGTGTACTGCTCGTCGACGACGTCCTCGCCGAAGGCGAGCTCCATCCAGTTGTCGGCCTTTTGTTCGTTCTTCCAGTCCTGGATCGTATCCGACCGCTGGTGGTCGTTTACGTCCTTCAGCGAGAGGTCGATCTGCTCGTGGCCCTCGTCGACCTCGAGGACCTTACAGACGACGATCTGTCCCTCCCGAACGTGATCGCGGACGTTCTTGATCCAGCCGCTGGCGACCTCGGAGATGTGTATCAGTCCGCGTTTCTCCCGGTACTCCTCTAACTCGACGAAGACGCCGAAGTCCTCGATCTCGTCGATCCGGCCGACGACGAGTTCGCCTGGCTCGGGCCAGCCGCTGTATTTCATCGTGACTCGACGGTCTCTACGATCTCGTGGTCGATCCGGGCTTTCCCGCCGGTCGGGACCGCGAGCGTCGTCCCACAGACTGCACACGCGACCTCCGTCGAGGCCTTCCCGAAGACGACCTGTTCGTTGCCACAGTCACCACAGCCGACCAGATAGAAGCTCCCTGCCATGGCTCACTCCTGGAAGTCGAGCCGACCGGCACGCCACCCCTCCCGCAGGTGGGCCTTGCCACACTCGCTGCAGCGGTACTTCAGGTCGGTCTTCTTCGTGGGTTTGTCCCCACTCGGCACCTTCGAGAACTTGCCGCTGTTCCCGATACCCGTCTGGCGTTTCCGCTGTCGGTCGATCCACTTCATCCCCGTCTGGCGGCCCGTCCGGACCTTCTCCACCTCGTGTCGGTAGTGGCCGTCACAGTGTGGGCAGTACGTGTTGAACCGGCGTGGCATCTCCATGTTATCTCACTTGCGGTCGCCTAAGACGGGGCCGTTTATAACCCGTTTGGTTCGAGGATAGGGTGGCTCGGGCGGTGGGTGACCACCCGAAAGCCGCGGGGGGAAGGCATATTCGAACTCCTCCCCAACTCGGGGCATGTCCGAACTCCGACCGGCCGCCGAGACGGCCGTCAGACAGTGTCTGAATCTGAGCGAGGGGGAGTCGTGTGCGATCGTCACCGACGACGAGCGCGAACCCATCGGCGAGGCCCTCTACGAGGTGGCGAGCGAGGTGACCGACGACGCCGCGATCGTGTGCTACCCGCCCGGGGAGACCCACGGCGGCGAGCCGCCCGAACCCGTCGCGGCGGCGATGGCCGGTGCCGACGTCGTGCTCGCGCCGACGAGCAAGAGCCTGAGTCACACCCGCGCCCGCACGGACGCCAACGAGGCCGGCGCCCGCGTCGCCACCCTCCCCGGGATCACCGAGGCGGTGTTCACGACCGGGCTGGACGCCGACTACGGGGCGATCGCCGACGCCTGTGTGGCCGTCCGCGAACAGGTCGCCGACGCCGCGGAGATCCGCGTGACGACCGAACGGGGCACCGACGTCACCTTCGGGATCGGCGACCGCGAGTTCCTCTCTGACACCGGCATCGTCCACGAGCCTGCAGAGATGTCGAACCTGCCAGCCGGCGAGGTGTTCGTCAGTCCGGAGACGGCCGACGGGACGTACGTCGTCGACGGAACGATGCGTCCACACGGGCTGCTCGAGGCCGGCCAGGAGCTGACGTTCGAGGTCGAAGACGGGCTGGTCACCCACATCTCCGACGAGGAGATCCGGACGACGGTCGAGGCCGCAGCCGAGGAGGTCGGCGACGCCGCCTACAACCTCGCCGAACTCGGCATCGGGACGAACGTGGCCGTGACGGAACTGGTCGGCTCGGTCCTGCTCGACGAGAAAGCCGGCGGCACGGTCCACGTCGCGATCGGTGACGACGCGGGGATCGGCGGCGACGTCGACGCGCCGATCCACTTAGACGGGATCATCAGGGAGCCGACGGTGTACGCCGACGGCGTGGAGGTGACGCTCCCCCGGCCCCGGTAGCCACGCTGCCGACCCGCTGTGCTCGCCTTCGTCGGCACGCTACACTCGGAATCCACGACGATCGTTACCTCCGTTGGACGGCAGTTCAACCAGTCGCTCTCGACGTACCAGATGGACATTCGAAGTCGCGATGATTTCGAAGACCAATTAGAGAGAATTCTCAAATTCGTCTCCTAACAGCATTTCCCATGTATAATCCAATCGGGGCCGGCGGGCCGCTCTGGACGATCTAATTTTGAACCAGGGGTCCTTACTGAGCGCGCACGAAACGATTAGTATTCCCCACCGTAATTTGGATCGTAGCGAACCGCACGACGACGCCAACCCCTGTTCAGAATCTGAACGAACTCTAACGCGTGCACCGGGTACCGTTTAAATACACCCCGACGCCGTCCCTCGGATCTGAACCATCCAAAATTCGGATGGGCCCTGACGGATTTGAACCATCGACCACTCGGTGTCCCACGCGAGTCGACTGACGACCCACGATATGAGCCGAGCGCTCTAACCAGACTGAGCTAAGGGCCCTCGCCTGTCAGAAAACGGGCGTGGTAGTTAACGCTTGCTGTCGCGGGTTCACTCCTCGCCGTAGGCCGACAGCGACCGGTCGGTCGTCCCGACGCGGTGTTCGGTCGCCAGGCCGGCGAGGTGGG
>PUPA01000248.1 GCA_003552885.1 Natrialbaceae archaeon | reverse complement strand
GAGCGACAGCGATCGCCTCTGGAGTTGAATCAGATCAGTCGCAGCGCCGAGCGGAGTGAGGCGACCGTCTGACCGTGGTTCAAATCCCAGCCAGCGCATCCTTCTGCGGGGAGAACCGACGGCTGCTGTTCGCTGGGAGCGACGGCGTCGCCCGGCGGGAAGCGGACGCCACACGTCTCCTCCCGACCCCGATCCAACGGCCTCTCTACCCCGGTCCCACGGCCTCCCGACCCCAGTCCCGCGGCCCGGGTAGCGACCGGTTACCGTCGGCTACGGCCCCCGTTACAATGTCGTCGGTCCGGCTACGGACGGTCGCTCCCGGTGGACCGCCGCCGGTTCGACTCCGGTGGGGGAGCCTATGTCGTTCGACGGCGTCGAGGAACGCGTCGCGGCACGGATTCCGGCCGGTGACGGCCTGGAACGTGTCCTCTGGGGGGTTGTCGCCCTCTCGCTGATCGGTGACGTCGTCACCACCGTCGTCGGGCTCCACTTCGGGCTCGCCGAGGCGAACCCGATAGCCCGCGGCGCCGTCGACGGCTGGGGGGTGGTCGGGCTGTTCGCGCTGAAAGCCGGTGCCGTCGGGATCGGACTCTGCTGTCGACCTCTCCTCGAGCCCGCTTACCGCCCGATCGTCCCGGCCGGGCTGGCGATCCCGTGGACGGTCGCCACCGTGGCCAACGTCTACACGATCTCTACGGTGCTCTGAGCCGGCACCTCCCGGACGGGTGTGGCTCCCGTGGATCCTTTACGGCTAAGTGTCCCCGCACCTGACGGAGTGTCGATGAACGGCAACCGATTCGGTCGCCTCTTTCAGGTGACCACGTTCGGCGAGAGCCACGGGGAGGCGATGGGCTGTACGGTCTCTGGCTGTCCGGCCGGCCTCGAGCTCTCTGAGGCGGACGTCCAGGCCGACCTCGATCGGCGCAAACCGGGCCAGTCGATGATCACGACCAGCCGTGGCGAGCCCGACGCGGTCTCGATCGAGTCCGGGCTCCAGGACGGCTACACCACGGGGACGCCGATCGGGATGGTGATCCAGAACAAAGACGCCCGTTCGGGGAAGTACGAGCCGTTCATTACGGCGCCACGACCCTCCCACGGCGATTTCACCTACTCGGCGAAGTTCGGCACCCGCAACTGGGGCGGGGGCGGGCGGTCCTCCGCCCGTGAGACGGTCAACTGGGTCGCCGCAGGTGCGATCGCGAAGAAGCTGCTCGCACTCGAAGGGATCGAACTGAAAGCCCACGTCAACCAGATCGGTGACGTCGAGGCCCCGCCGGTGAGCTTCGAGGAGATGCTCGAACACAGCGAGGAAAACGACGTCCGGTGTGCCCACCCGGAGACGGCGACGCGGATGCGGGAGCTGATCGAGGGGTACCAGACGGCGGGGGATTCGATCGGCGGTAGCGTCTACTTCGAGGCCCGTGGGGTGCCGGTCGGCCTCGGTGCGCCCCGGTTCGACTCGCTGTCGGCCCGGCTCGGGCAGGCGATGATGTCGGTGCCGGCGACGACGGCCTTCGAGTTCGGGCTCGGCAGGGCGGCCCGCGAGTACGCCGGCAGCGAGCGCAACGACGACTGGGAGTTTGGCCCCGACGGTGACCCGAAGCCGGCCGAGAACGACCACGGCGGCGTCCAGGGTGGGATCTCCACGGGCGAGCCGATCTACGGGGAGGTGACGATCCACGCCCCGACGTCGATCCCGAGCGAGCAGCAGACGGTCGACTGGGAGACCGGCGAGGTGATCGACGACGCACAGGTGATCGGCCGCCACGACCCCGTCCTCCCGCCCCGCGGGGTCCCCGTCGTCGAGGCGATGCTCGCGCTCACGCTCGTCGACTTCATGTTGCTCGCGGGTCGGCTCAACCCCGACCGCGTCGACGGTCGACCCGGGGAGTACGAGACGGACTACCACCCGTCGAACCCGCGAACCGACCGCTGAGGGCGTCCCGGCCCGTTCTGTCGGACGATCGTCAGGAGCCGATGGGTCGGTCGGGCGTCTCCCCTCCACGTCAGCCCGTACCCGATGCTACCCGAGTCTACAATGGGTTCACCACTCTATTACCGTGATAGAATGATACGAACTACCACATTCTTCACGATCGATCCTTGCTAATCTATAGCAAAGGCTTTAGTTCTGGTGGGGCAAAATTCGGGTACCGCTGGCCCGACAGGGCGGTATCCACCATGAGTGACAATGAACTCGTCTGGCGAATCGCAGGCGGTTCCGGCGACGGGATCGACTCGACGAGCCAGAACTTTGCCAAGGCGCTGATGCGCTCGGGGCTCGACGTCTTTACACACAGACACTATCCGTCGCGGATCCGTGGCGGCCACACGTACGTCGAGATCCGTGCCGCACCCGAGGAGGTACAGTCACGCGGAGACGGCTACAACTTCCTGCTCGCACTGGGAGACTCCTTCGCACGGAACGCCGACGACGCGGCCGTCTACGGGAACGAGGAGATCAAACCCCTCTCGGAGAACCTCGACGACCTCCGGGAGGGCGGGGTCATCGTCTACGACTCCGGGTTCGTCGACGAGGAGGACGTCGCCGCGTTGGACCTCGAAGAGCGCGCCGAGGAGGAAGGCTGGCACGTCTACCCCGTCGACCTCCGCGGGCTCGCGAAAGAACACGGCAGGGAGGTCATGCGCAACACCGCCGGCGTCGGGGTGACCGCGAGCCTGCTCGGGATGGAACTCGACCACATCGAGGACCTAATGGAGGACGCGATGCCCGAGAAGATCCTCGAGCCGAACGTGGCGATCCTCCACGACGCCTACGAGCTCGTCGACGAGGAGTTCGAGTTCGGCCACGAGCTGCGGGTTCCGGAGGGCGACCACGACGAGGAACAGGCGCTGCTGTCGGGCTCGAACGCGATCGCCTACGGCGCGACCGACTCCGGCTGTCGGTTCATCGCCGGCTACCCGATGACGCCGTGGACGGACGTGTTCACCATCCTCAGCCAGAACATGCCCGACATCGGCGGCATCGCCGAACAGGTCGAAGACGAGATCGCCGCCGCGGCCCTCGCACTCGGGGCGAGCCACGCCGGCGCGAAGGCGATGTCCGGCTCCTCGGGCGGCGGCTTCGCGCTGATGAGCGAGCCCCTCGGGCTCGCCGAGATGACGGAGACGCCGATCGTGCTCCTCGAGGCGATGCGTGCGGGTCCCTCGACCGGGCTGCCGACCAAACCCGAGCAGGGCGACCTCGAGTTCGTCCTCTATACGAGCCAGGGTGACTCCTCGCGGGTCGTCTTCGCGCCGGGTGACATCGAGGAGGCCTACGAACAGACCAGACTCGCCTTCCACATCGCCTACGAGTACCAGATCCCGACGATCATCATCTACGACCAGAAGCTCGGCGGCGAGAACAAGAACGTCCCCGTGAGCTTCTTCGACCGCGAGCCGGATCCGTCGCTGGGCTCGACGCTCACCGAGGCGGAGCTCACGGAGGCCGCCCACGACGCCTCCGGGAAGTTCCACCGCTTCCAGCACGACCCCGACAACGACGCCGGCGTCAGCCCGCGTTCGCTGCCAGGCCAGAAGGGAGGACGGTTCCTCGCGACCGGCAACGAGCACACGCCGGCCGGACACATCGAGGAGGACCCCACGAACCGGGTCATCCAGATGGAACGCCGGATCGG
>PUPA01000233.1 GCA_003552885.1 Natrialbaceae archaeon | reverse complement strand
TCGGCGAGCAGCCAGAGGGCGACCAGCCCCGAGCCGCTGGCGTGTACGAGCCGTCGCTTCAGTTCGTCGGCCATCCCCTGGAGGCTCAGAGCCGAGGGGCTTGAGTTCGTCGGTCGACGGCAGCGTCACCGGAATCGGTCCGGCCCCGGACCGACCGTCGGCTCACCCCACGTTTATTCACCGAGAGCGTGAACGACACCTATGGAACTCGGCGATTCGACGGTCCTCGTGCCCGTCGACCTCTCGGAGGAGACGGAGCTGTCTTCGGGACTCGTCTCCCTGCTGGAACGGGTCGACGTGGTGCTCCTCGGCTACTACCCCACACCCGCACAGACGACCCCCTCACAGCTCAGAGAGACACGCAGCGACGACGCCCGCAGGCGGCTGTCGGCGGTCGCCGGTCAGTTCGCGTCCGCCGACGGCGAGCTCGTGACGAGGCTCGTGTTCACACACGATCAGCAGGATCCGATCGATCGGATCGCCACAGAGAAACACTGCGACGCGGTCTTGGTCCCTGGCGACGGCACCGGCGAGACGCTAGAGCGGATACTCGTTCCGCTACGTGGCAAACGCAACGCCGACCGGATACTCTCGGTCGTCGCCGACCTCCTCGGCGACGAGGGGGCGTCGGTGACGGTCTTTCACGTCCTCGAGGGGGAGGGCACGGAGTCGAGCGAGACGCTGCTCGAGGCCGCGAGGGACGGGCTCGTCGACCGGGGCGTCGACGCGTCGCGGATCGAGACCGGAGTCTCTGACGACGGGGAGCCAGCCGCGACGATCAGCCGGGAAGCCGGGGAGTTCGATCTGATCGTGTCTGGCGAGAGTGAGCCGGCGTCGCGAAAGAACGTGCTCGGAGGGCTCCACCGGCTCCTCCAACCCTCCCTCACGGTTCCACAGATCGTCGTCCGAAGCGAGCCCGAAGACGGGTGAGAGGCGGTACGGACCAGCCGTGGCTCTCGGTGGCGAGGCGAGCGGTCACGGGCCGGGGGCGTACTCGATCCGTGTCCGCGGGCCGAGAGCGTAGCCGATTCGTCCCTCCACGGCGTCCCATCGCCCCCGTGGCTCCCCACGACGTGCGTCTCACGGAGTACGCCACTCCCTGGTTGCAACGGGACCCCAGTATTTAGTACGGTGGGGCTACAGGTGATCGGCAAGATGATCACGGGCCACGTCGGTCGGAGTGAGGTATCGACACGTCAGCCTGGCTCGGATCGGTCGAGCACCGTGACGGCGTCTTCGAGCACGCCGGCGTCGACCGATGGGCGCTGAGACGGAGGACGCCGCGGGGGAGCTCGAGCGAAACCTCGGCTTTCTCGAGGCGATGACGGTCGGCGGCGGTACGATGATCGGCGCCGGGATGTTCATTCTGCCCGGCATCGCCGCCGAGGGCGCCGGCCCGGCGAGTTCGGTCTCCTTCGCGATCGCGGGGTTCGTCGCGCTGTTGGCCGCGCTCTCGCTCTCCGAGCTGGCGACGGCGATGCCGCTGGCCGGCGGCAGCTACCACTACGTCAACCGGTCGCTCGGCGGACTCTTCGGCAGCGTCGTCGGCTGGGGCATGTGGACGGGGCTGATGTTCGCGACCGCGTTCTACATGGTGGGGTTCGGACAGTACATCGTCCAGCCGATCCCGTTTCTCGACGGGCGGATGCTGGTGGTGTTGCTCGGACTGGTGGGGCTGTTTTTGATCCTCTCGGTGAACTACTACGGCACCGAGGAGACCGGGAAAGCACAGAACGTCATGATCGGCACGCAGGTGTCGATCGTGCTGTTGTATCTCGTCTTCGGACTGTTTTTCATCACGCTTGGCAACCTGGTCGACTTCGCGCCGGCGGGTGCGGGCGGGATCGTGGCCACGACCGGCATCGTCTTCGTGACCTTTCTCGGCTTCGAGATCATAGCCACGGTGGCCGGCGAGATCAAGAAGCCGGGGGAGCTGATCCCGCTTACGATGATCCTGTCGGTCGTCCTCGTCACGTTGCTCTACGTCGTCTTGATGCTCGTGACCACGGGCGTCGTCCCCTACCAGGAACTCGGCGGCTCGCTCGTCCCGGTCTCCGACGTCGCGTCGGTGATCGCCGGCCCGCTGGGCGTCGGGCTCGTCGTGTTCGCCGCCGCCGTCGCCGCGATCTCGAGTTCGAACTCCTCGACGCTCGCGGCCTCGCGGGTCATCTACGCTATGGGCCGTGACGGGCTGATGAGCGACTGGCTCAACGAGACCCACGGCTCGTTCAACACCCCCCATCGCGCGGTCGTGACGACCGGTCTCGTGACGGGGCTGCTCATCAGCCTCGGCCTCGGGGTCGAGGCGATCGTCGAGCTGCTGGCCGAGGTCGCGAGCTTCAGCTTCCTCGTCTCCTACGCACTGGTCCACGTCGCGCTCGTCGGCTTCCGGTACGCCGATCCGGCGAGCTACGATCCGGCGTTCCGCCTCCCACGGGGCGTGTATCCGGCCGTGCCGATCCTCGGGGTGGTGATGACGTTCGTCGTCATCTCACAGATGGCGACGGTCGTCCACGTCGTCGGGATCGGGATCGTCGTGATCGGCGTCGGCTGGTATTTCGCCTACGGACGCCGCCAGAGGCTCGAAGAGAGCGTCGTAGAGCGAGCGCTCCGAAGCCGCGGGAGGCGGCCGTATCGCGTCGTCGTGCCGGTGGTGAACCCCGAGACACAGCGAGGGCTGTTGCGCCTGGCGGCCGCGACGGCCGAACGACACGCTGAGGACGACGTCGCCGAGCTCGTCGTCGTCAACGTGGTGCAGGCGACCGACGCCGACCGACGGAACGTGGAAGCCGAGCGGCTCGATCGCCAGCGCGAGCTCCTGGCCGCCGCGTCCGGGATCGCCGAGGGCCTCCCCATCGACCTCCGGACCGAGGCCGTCGTCGCGGAGGACGTCGGCGCGGCGATCGTCGACCTCGTCGACGACGTGGACGCCGACGAGGTCTTACTCGGCTGGACGGGGACACTCGAACGGGGCGAGCACGTCTTCGGCAGCGTGATCGATCCGGTCCTCGACGCGGTCGACTGCGAGCTGTCGCTAGTCAATCTCGAAGACGACGACATCGGCACGCCGGTCGCACTCGTCGGTCCCGGTCCGCACACGGAAGCCGCTGTCGAGCGTGCGAAGGATTTCGCCGACGCCGCCGGGACGGTACCGGTGCTGTTGAACGTACAGCGCCCCGCCGACGATCCGACCGCGCAGTTCGACACCGGTCACGAGGCGATCGAGTGGACGGCCGACCGCGCCGGACTGACCCCCGGCGAGTACGACTCCGAGGTCATCGTGGCCGAGGATCCGGAGGCGAAGATCGTCGAGGCCGTCCGGGAGTACGACATCGTGTGTGTGGGGTTGTCGACGAAGAACAAGCGCGAGCGTCAGCTCTTCGGCTCGATCGCCGAGCGGATCGCGAGCGCCGAGAACGGTAACGTGAGCATCGTTCGCGGTCCGATCGACATCGGCGCGTCCGGTGACGACTGAGACCGCAGGAAGGGGCCGGCCGTCCCGAAACGGCGAGACACGTTCGGGGTGACCGACAGCGTGAGCGGTCGACGGCGACGGGCGGCGAGCCACCCGGTCGTGGAAGGCCGGCGCGTGGCGCCCCGACGACCGGAGATCGGCGCGAGCCACCTGTTCGCGGAGGGTCGGCACGTGGCGCCCGACGAC
>PUPA01000060.1 GCA_003552885.1 Natrialbaceae archaeon | reverse complement strand
CGGTCGGCCACGGTCACACTCGAGAGAGCGGTTCGGATCTCCGTCGACGGGGTTCGTCATCGGTCGACCGTAGGTCGCCACGGCCGGTAACTCCGGTGGTGAACTACGTCGGGTTTTATCTGCCTCCGGGGCCGCGCTCGCTCGACCGGCGTCCGGACGCCCCGTCGGCCCGACCGTCGTGGCGGATCCGGAATCGGACCGTGAGCTCACCGGGCGTCACGGGGCCGTGAGCTCACCGGGCGTCGTGGACGACCTCGCCGTCGACGACCGTCAGCGCGACGTCGATCCCCGCGATCCGATCCGGCCGATCCCAGGGTGAGTCCTCGAGGACGACGAAGTCGGCCCGCTTGCCGGGTTCGATCGTCCCGAGACGATCCTCGTCGAAGCCGGCGTACGCCGACCCCAGGGTGTACGCCCGGAGGGCCTCAGTCACCGACAGCGACTGGGCCGCCGTCGGAGCGTTGACCGCGTGGTGGACGCCGTAGAGGGGGTCGAGGGGCATACAGTCGGAGCCGAAAGCCAGGGTCACGCCCGAGTCGAGGAGGGTGCGGAACCGGTCCGCCCGGCCACGGCGCTCGACGCCCAGCCACCGATCGTAGAGGCCGCCTTCGTCGGCCCACCGGAGGAAGTTCGGCTGCATCGAGGCGACGACGCCGCTCTCGGCGAGCCGCCGGATCTGGTCGTCGGTCGCGAGCTCGACGTGTTCGATCCGGTGGCGGGCGCCGCCGGGGTCGCCGAGGGCCTCGTAGGCCGCGAGGGTCTCCTCTATGGCCTCGTCGCCGATCGCGTGGGTGGCGAACTGGTAGCCGGCCGCCTCGGCCTCCCCGAGGGTCTCCCGGAACTCCTCGGGGTCGACCACCCAGAGCCCGCGGTCGTCCGCTTCGCCGCCATCGCTCGTCCTCTCGCCGTCGGCCGGTCCGCCGTCGCCCCCTGCATCCCCGGATCCCTCGTAGGGCTCGAACAGCTTCGCCGTCCGGGCGCCGATGCTGCCGTCGGTGAACGACTTGATCGCGCCCATCCGGACGAACGCACTCCCCGCGTTCGTCGCCAGTCCGGCCTCCCGGACGGCTCCGAGGTGGTCGCTCCAGTAGTTGATGCGCACCCGGAGGTCGAGCTCGCCGGCGGCCTCGAGCTCGCGGTAGGCCCGCGGCGCGTGGGAGTCTCTGACCATGTCGTGGACCGCCGTGACCCCGCGGGCGTTGGCGTGTGTCTGGGCGGCGACGAGCAGCTCCCGACAGCCCTCGAGGTCGGGCTCGATCGCCCTCCAGACGGCCTCGGCGGCGTCCTCGACGACCACGCCGGTCGGCTCGCCGCCCTCATACAGGACGTCGCCCTCGGCCAGCTCCCCGCGGAGTTCCTCTATGGCCGCGGTGTTCAGCGAGGCGGTGTGCATGTCGACGCGGACGGCCGCAACCGGCCGGTCCGTGCTGACCGCGTCGAGTTCCTCGCGGGTCAGGAGGTGGGGGTCGGCCCACTCGCTCTCGTCGTAGCCGAAGCCGACGGTCCACTCTCTGCCCGCCGCGAGCTGGTCGTCCAATCGGTCGATACACTCCTCGGGACCGGCCGCCCCCGAGAGGTCGGCGTGGATCCGGTACTGGCCGAGCAGCTCCATGTGGACGTGTGCGTCGACGAAGCCGGGGAGGACGACGCGGCCGTCACAGTCGATCACCGTCGTCTCGACGCCCTCGAGGAAGGCGGCCTCGTAGCCGTCACAGAGCCTGACGATCCCGCCGTCCCGGACGACGACGGCCTCGTACACCTCGTCGGGCTCGGTCAGGGTGTGGACCTCCGCGTTCTCGAGGATCAGCGTCGCGGCTCCGGTCATACCCGGTAGGGCGGCTGCGACCGGAATAAGCGTACGGAAATCGTCCGACCCGCGGTCGTCGTGGGGGCACCGCCGTGGATCGGCTCCGGCGGGCGCGGTCGTCGTGGGGACGCCATCGGAGGATCGGTCGCGCCGTCAGAGGGTATCAGTCGTCGCCTGAGGGCATCAGTCGTCGCTCGGGGGTATCAGCCGTCGTCCGACCGTCGGGGGGCTCCCGACGCCAGCGCGTCGTCGTACACCCGGACGTACAGCTCCTCGATCTCCTCGCGGGTCGGCTTTCGGGGGTTGTTCGCCGGCGAGCCCGACTCGATCGCGTCGTCGGCCATCCGCTCGACGAGCCCCAGGTACGTCTCGCGGTCGGGGATCTCCCCGAACGATTCGAGTTCGTCGTACAGTCCGAGCTCCGTACAGAGCGAGAAGACGGCGTCGCTGGCCAGCCTCGCGGCCTCCCGATCGGGGGTGTGGGCGTCGGCCGCCCCGAGCAGGCGGGCGACCTCGGCGTACTTCTCCGGGGCACCCATCGCGGAGAACTCCATCACGTACGGGAGCAAGACGGCGTTTGCGAGCCCGTGGGGGAGGTGTAGCTGGGCGCCGAGCGGTCTGGCCATCCCGTGGACGAGCGCCACCGAGGAGTTGGTAAACGCCTGGCCGGCCTGGAGCTGTCCGATCAGCGTCCCCGTCCGTGCTTCCACGTCCTCGCCGTTGGCCCAGGCCTTCCGGAGCGAGGCGTCGAGCCGTCCGATCGCGTTCCGGGCGAAGTCGTCGGGGACCGCCCAGGCGTTCACCGAGACGAACGCCTCGATGGCGTGGGTCAGCGCGTCGATGCCGGTGAAGGCGGTGTGGCTCCGGGGGAGCGACGTGACCAGCTCGGGGTCCTCGATTGCGACCGTCGGCACGACGTTCTCGGAGACGATCAGGAACTTCGTGTCCGTCTCGACGTCGGTGAGCACGACCGATCGGGTCGCCTCGCTGCCGGTCCCCGCGGTCGTGTTGACCGCGACGAGCGGCGGGATGGGTTCGGGGACGCCCTCGTAGCCGGCCCTGTCGACGCCGAACTCGCGGATCCCGCCGTCGTTTTCGGCGAGGATTCCGACGGCCTTGCCGGCGTCGATCGAGGAGCCCCCACCGAGGGTGACGATCACGTCACAGTCGCCCTCCCGGTAGCGCTCGTATGCCCCCTCGACGTCGGCGATCGTCGGGTCCGGGCGCACGTCGGTGTACGTCTCGTAGGGGACTCCGGCGTCCTCGAGGATCCCCTCGAGACGGTCGCCGTGTATCCGGTAGATCTGTTCGGTGGCGACGACCAGCGCCCGTTCGCCGTAGAGGGCGGCGTACTTCCCCGCGTGCTCGACGGCACCCGTCCCGACGACGGCTCTGCTCGGCGAGACGACCAGCCGCGGCCCCTCCGTGGGATCGTGTGACATATCATCCACGTCTCCCCGCGGCGTCAGTAGTCTTGGGGATGCGGCAGGACCGATGCGAAGCGACGCCGAGCTCGACTGCGAGGACACGATCGGCTCGCCGTAGCACGATCGGCCCACAGTAGTGCGATGTGACAACGCTACGACCTCTCCACGATGACGCTACGTCGGCACAGGAAGGCGCTACGCGGTCCACGAAGACGTCACAGCCGAGTCGATCGCGGACCGAACCGTTTTGACGCGTCGACGCGCGCTCTCACGCGATGGAGTTCACGACGCCGCCGGCGCTCGAGCCGGGAGATCGGGTGGCGGTCGTCGCCCCGGCCTCGAACCCTGCCCCGGAGTTCCCACACGTCTACGAACGCGGGCTCGACCGGCTCGAGAACGTCTTCGGGCTGGAGCCGGTCGAGTTTCCGACGG
>PUPA01000135.1 GCA_003552885.1 Natrialbaceae archaeon | reverse complement strand
GCTCTCCGAGCGTGTGCGCCGACGCGTGCGATCCGACAAACGCGTCTCGAACGGCCGGCTCCGGGAGCACGGCTACGAGTTTACGTACCCGACCTACCGGGAGGGGTACCGGGAGGCGATCGCGGCGTTCCGTCGAAATCGTGGCTGATCGACCGACTGCGGCCGATTTTGCCCGGGGGGAAGCTTCTTGTTCGCTCCGTTTGAGTGTGGGATATGCGCGTTCCGGCGGGGGGCGTGGTCGTTCGTTCGCCCGATCTGGACGGACCGTCGCCAGCGGGCCGTCTCGCCGACCGGCCGGCGGATATCCCCACGGTCGAGGCCTCGACCGACGCGGTTGCCGTCGGGGCGTCGACCGTCGGCCGGGCGGTCGAGGCGCTGGCTTCCGACCAGGCCATCGACGCGATCACCGCGACGGATCCGCTGGTGCTCTCGCTGGTCGTCATCGGCGGAGTCGCCGTCGCGATCGGCGTCTGGTGGCTCGTCAGCTGGCTCCGTCGGCCGCCGGGCTCGCGTCTCCAGCGGGTGCTCACCGACTACGACGAGGTGGCCGTGTTGACCCACCCGAATCCGGATCCCGACGCGATGGCGACGGCGATGGGCGTCGCGTGGATCGCCGACACCGTCGACACGGAGACGACCCTCCAGTACGCCGGGGAGATCCGCCACCAGGAGAACCGGGCGTTCCGGACCGTCCTCGATCTCGAGATCGATCGGATCGAGACCGCAGACGAGATCGCCGCCGACGCCGTCGTCCTGGTCGACCACAACACCGCACGCGGCTTCACCGGCGCCCAGAACGTCGAGCCGATCGTCGTCGTCGACCACCACCCCGGCAACGGGACCGGCACCGAGTTCACCGACGTCCGCACCGAGTACGGCGCGGCGTCGACGATCGTCGTCGAGTATCTCCAGGAGATGGGCGCCAGACCCGCCGACGAGGACCACGAGGAGGCGACGGAGATCCCAGAGACACTCGCCACCGGCCTCCTGTACGGCATCCTCTCGGATACGAACCACCTCACCAAGGGCTGTTCGGCCGCGGAGTTCGACGCAGCGGCCTTCCTGTTCGACGGCATCGACGAGGACCTCCTCGATCGGATCGCGAACCCACAGGTCGCCGACGACGTCCTCCGGATCAAAGCGCGGGCGATCCGCGAGAAACGCGTCGAGGGCTCCTTTGCGATCTGTGACGTCGGCGAGATCGGCAACGTCGACGCGATTCCCCAGGCCGCCGACGAGCTGATGCGTCTCGAGGGGGTCACCGCCGTCGTCGTCTACGGCCAGAAAGACGGGACGATCCACCTCTCGGGCCGGTCCCGTGACGACCGCGTCCACATGGGTGAGACCCTGAGCCACGCGGTGAGCGACATCCCGATGGCGAACGCCGGCGGCCACGCCCGGATGGGTGGAGGACAGCTCTCGATCGACCACATGGAGGGGATCGGCCCCTCCGACGGCGTCAGCAGGGACGAGTTCGAACGGCGAGTGTTCTCCGCGCTCGCCGGCGAGCGGAGCTGAGCGCCCTACGGCGTGGGTCGTCAACCATTAATACTGGGACTGCCAAGGTGGCCGCCATGACAGACGCCGCGGCCATCATGAGCGCGACCGTCGTGACGATCCACCCCGACGATCCCGTCACCGACGCGGCGACGGCGATGCTCGACGCGAACATCGGCTCGCTGGTGATCGTCGACGAGGACGAGCGGCTCGCGGGCATCCTGACCCGGACGGACTTCGTCCGACTCGCCTCCGACGAGGATCCGCTGACCGGCGCCGGTGTGCCGAGCGTCCGATCGCTGATGGAGACCGACGTCGTCACCGTCGAGCCGGAGACGCCCGTCTCGGAGCTGTCGGCCACGATGGACGAACACGCCATCCACCACCTGCCCGTCGTCGACGGAGACGGACGGCTCCTCGGCATCGTCACGACGACCGACCTCGCTGCGGTCACGGCGACCGCGAGCGGCTAGCCGGGCGGCTCCGTGGGCCGACGGTGACGTGACTCAGCCGTACCGCTCACACAGCCCCCGGTAGGTCTCCACGTACCGACCGTACACCGCCCGCTCGTCGAACCGCTCGAAGCGCTCGTCGTACGTCCGGCGTTCGAGCTCGCCGGCGGCGACGATCGCGTCGGTCAGCTCGCGTTCGGTCGTGGTGCGAAACCCCCGGTCGAACCCCTCGACGAGCTCGTGGGCGCTCGAGTCGGCGTGGTACTCGACGACGCCGACACAGCCGGCCGCGAGCCCCCACAGGAGCTCCGTCGGGAACACACACCGACGGGCCGTCTGGACGAACACGTGGGCACCGCGGTAGACCGCGAGCCGTTCTCTCCGGTCGGCCTCGCCGACGAACCGTACCCGGTCGTCGATCCGGACGTCACTCGCGAGCCGCTCGTAGCTCCGTCGTTCGGGACCGTCGCCGACCACCGTCGCCGACCACTCCCGGTCGCGAAGCTCCGCGAGCGCGAGCAGCGGGCTCTCCAGGTTGGCCGACTCGTCGAGCCGGCCGGCGTAGACGACCTCCGTCGGCTCGGCGGGGTCGACCCGACGGACGAGCTCCGCGTCGATCGGGTTCGGGACGACGTCGACCCGCGAGCCGTCCGCACCGGCCTCCCGGACCCAGGTGCTCACGAGCCGCGAGGGCGTGACGACGAGCTCCGGACTCGTGGCCGCCCGCTCGGCCCACCGTCCGTCGGCCACCCCGTCGTACCACTCGAGGACGGTCGGCACGCCGGCGAGCATCCCGCCCCAGGTGGCCGGCAACGCCTGGAACGGCGGGGTGGCCGAGGCGTGGACGACGTCCGGATTCACCGTCCTGATCGCGAACGGGAGCCGGGCCAGAAACGACGACCGCGCACCCGTACTTGCCGCGACGCCGTGATAGGAGATCCCGTCTTTGTCGAATCGCGGGTGCTCGCCATCCCACCACCGGGCACAGAACACGTGAACGTCGTGGCCCCGGTCGACGAGCGCGTCGGCGAGCGCACGGAGTCGCGCGTTCGTCTCGGTTTCGCGGTGGTGGACCGTCTCGAGGGAGACGAACGCGACGCGCATGTGCTGTCGGCACGTATGCCCAGGTTAAAAAATCACTTCTTTATCCGTCGCCGCTCCGCCGTCGGTGGCCACCCCCGGGGCGTCCGTCCTCTCGGTTCCGGCGGCCCGATCGCCCCGGGGGAATCCGACATGCTAAGACGTTAGCCCCCCGAGTCGGCGTAGCTCACCTATGGCACGTTACGACGTCGAACGCTACCTCAACGTCCGCAGCGCCTACGGCGCCTCGATCGGCCCGGACGGGGAGATGCTCTCCGTTCTGATGAACACGACCGGCGTCCCGCAGGTGTGGACCCTCGAGGAGCCACGCTCCTGGCCCGAACAGCGGACGTTCTACGAGGAGCGTGTCACGTTCGCCTCCTGGTCGCCCGAACGGCCCGAGCTGGCCTTCGGCATGGACGAGGGTGGAAACGAACGGGCACAGCTGTTCCGTCTGGACGCGGAGTCGGGGGAGATCACGAACCTCACCGCGAGCCCCGACGCGAAACACCGGTGGGGCGGCTGGAGCCACGACGGCGAGCGGTTCGCGTTCACCTCCAACCGGCGTGAGGAGTCCGTCTTCGACGTCTACGTCCAGGACCGCGACGCCGTCGGCGACGACGCGGAGCTCGTCTACGAGGGCGACGGCTGGCTC
>PUPA01000207.1 GCA_003552885.1 Natrialbaceae archaeon | reverse complement strand
GGGTCGGGAGCGCGATCGAAGATGCGGACGTCCGCCACGTGGTGGGCGTCGAACTCGTGTTCGTGTTCGTGTTCGTGGTCGTCCTCCTCGACGACCTGGGCGTCGATCGGCGGGCTCTGGTAGTCGGCGTGGTCGTCGTGCCAGATCAGGAAGACGACCTCGGTGATCCCCTCGCTCTCGCCGTTGATGTGGACGTGATCGCCGTGGTAGTCGCCCTCGTCGATGCCGACGATCCCCTCGGGGGCGTCGTGGGCCTCCGCGACCCGGAGCTCGTACTCGTCGCCGAGCTCGAGGCTGTCGCCGTCCTCGAGTTCGATCTCCGCACCGAGCGAGACGTTGTCCCCGACTTCGATGTGTGGCAGACTCCCGTGCCAGTGGTCGCCGTGGACGTACGCGACCTCCTCGTGGGGGTCGTGAGCCCGGTCGAGGACGACGAAGCCCTCGTCGGCCACGCCGAGCTCGTCGAACGCCTCCTCGGCGACCTCCTCGTCGTGGTCGTGGTCGTGGTCGTCCTCGTCCTCGTCGTCTTCGTCGTCACCGGGGTCTTCCTCCTCGGCGTCGTCGCCGAGACAGCCGGCGAGCCCGAGGGCGGCCAGCGAGCCCGAGGCGACGAGCAGTCGACGGCGTGTCTCCGCGTCTGGATCGACAGTCATTGTTCGGGCTAGCCGAGGGCCGTCTTACTAATGAATCTGACGATATTATTAAGAAGAGGCATCTCGGTTCGGTGGGATGTGATCCGGCGGGCGACTCCGGGGGCTGACTCGCCGGAGCCGGGGTCGTCGCGGTCGACGACGGCCGACTCACTCGGCCGTAGCCCGGGCGTCGGCGGATTCCGGGTGCTCCTGGCCGACGTTGATCGTCAACACGGGAACCTGCGCACAGCGGACGACCCGTTCGGCGACGCTGCCGAGCAACAGCCGGTCGATTCCACCCCTCCCGTGGGTGGCCATCACCACGAGGTCACACCGGTCGGGGGTCGCCTCCTCGACGATGACACTACTGGGTGCCCCCTCGAGAACGGCCGTCTCGACGGGGACGTCGTCGACGAGCTCCTCGACCCGTTCGACGGCCGTCCGCCCTTCCTCCCGGAGCGCGTCGCTGATCCCCTCCCAGGCGGTCTCCATCGGCAGCCCGCCGTAGCTCGCGGTGTTGATCACGTAGACCGAACGCAGCCTCGCGTCGTGACGACGGGCCAGCTCGGCGGCGTACTCGACGGCCGCCTCGACGTCCGTCGATCCGTCAGTGGGAACGAGGATGCAGTCGTACATCTGTATTCGTCTATCATGGTGTTCCCGGAGATTATAAGCGTTGGCGCACCTCGTCGGCGCGGACGGTCGGGGTTCGCCGACGTCGGTCGCGTGGTCGGGAACGACCGCCGGCCGAACGCGGGGAGGGACGCCCGGAGTTCCGGAGGGTTGACGGCCACCCGGAGCCACGGTTGGGGTATGGGAACGCTCGAAGACGAGACGGTCGTCGTCACTGGTGCGAGCCGGGGGCTGGGTGCGTCGGTGGCGACGCGGCTCGCCACGGAGGGGGCGAACGTCGTGTTGACCGCACGGAACGAACGCGACCTCGAGGAGGTCGCGGCGACGGCGGACGGGGAGACGCTCGTCGCCCCCGCCGACGTCACCGACGAGGCCGCCGTCGAGGACGTCGTCTCGGCCGCCCGGGAGGCGTACGGTCCGGTGACCGGGCTGGTCAACAACGCCGGCATCGGCCAGCTGAGCATGTACGGCGAGCTCCGGCCCTTCCACGAGGTCGACGCCGCGAACGTCCGCCGGATCCTCGAGGTGAACGTCGTCGGCGTCCACCTCCTCTCGGCCGCGGTCGTCCCCGGGATGTTCGAGGTCGGTCGCGGAAACGTGATCAACGTCTCCTCCGCGCTCGGCAAGCGCGCCTCCACGGGGTGGGGGCCGTACGTCGCCTCGAAGTGGGCCCTGGAGGGGGTGACGGCGACGCAGGCGATGGAGCTCGAAGGCAAGGTGAACGTCAACGCGATCGATCCCGGCGGGCGGGTCGAGACGGGCTTCTGGGAGCACCTCCCCGCGGCGGAACGCCGGGAGATCCTCGATCCAGACGTCATGGACGAAGCCGTCACCCGGCTGCTCGCACAGGGTTCCGACGGCGTCACCGGCGAGTCGCTGACTGCGGCGGAGTGGGAGCGCAGACTCCCGTAGCACCGGGGCGTCGGCCCGCGCAAGTTCAAGTGCCGGCGTGTGTGACCGACACGGGCCTCCACGTCGTCGGGTGCCGGCGTGTGTGACTGACACAGCCCCCACGTCGTCGTCCGGGGGAGGACGCCGACTGGCACGGGGCCCGCAGGTGTGACGAACTGTCGTCTATCGCGGACGAAACGCCACGGTTTTGTATCTCAACCACGGTATCGAGCCGATGAGCCGAATTCGCCCGGAGGATCTCGACGAGCGCCTCGAATCGGAGGAGGTGCCGTTCGTCCTCGACATCCGCCCGGAGGCGGCGTTCCGCGAGCACGCGATCGAGAACAGCCACAACGTCCCCGTCTACGGCGACCTCCAGCGGGGCGACGAGTCCGCGCTGTGTAACCGTCTCGGGGAGATCCCGACCGACAGGGAGGTGGTCGTCGTCTGCAAGATGGGCGTGGTCGCAAAGCGAGCGACGGGCGTGCTCGGCGAGGAGGGGTACGACGCGTCGACGCTCGCCGGGGGGATGAGCGCCTGGAAGGGGTACAGACGGGGCTCGCTCGGCTACAGGCTACGGTCGCTGCTCTGGACCCTCCGGTGAGGAGCGCGGGACGCGATCCGACGACCACGAAAGCCTCTTGCTCGCTCCCGGCTACCCCTCTACGATGGAGGTCGCCCTCATAACGGTCGGTGACGAGTTGCTCTCCGGGGACACGGTGAACACGAACGCGACCTGGCTGGCCTCACGGATAGAAGAGCGTGGCGGGCGGGTCGTCCGGGTGCTCACCCTGCCCGATGACCGGGAGACCATCGCCGACCACGTCGGCACGTACGGCGACGGGTTCGACGCCGTCGTCGTCACCGGCGGCATCGGGGGAACGCCCGACGACGTCACGGTCGAGGCCGTCGCGGACGCGTTCGACCGGGAGCTGGTCGTCACCGACCTCGCACGGTCGGACGTCGAACGACGGCTAGCGGCGATCGAAGGGCGGGTTCCGGAGCTCGCGGTCGACGTCGAGGCGGAGGCCGCCCTCCCGGAAGGCTGTCGACCGCTGTTCAATCCCGTCGGCCTTGCCCCCGGCTGTGTCCTCGAGAACGTGTACGTGCTGCCAGGGATCCCCGGGGAGCTGAAGGCCATCTTCGAGACGGTCGCCGAGGAGTTCGACGGCGAGCGGCGGTCGCGATTTCTCTACACGGTCGAGCCCGAGGCGAACATCGTCTACGCCCTGGAGGAGGCGATAGAGCGGTTCGACGTCGCCGTCGGCTGTTATCCGGACCGCGAGCGCGATCACAACCGGCTGAAGCTCACCGGAACCGACGACGCCGCGGTGGACGACGCCGCCGACTGGCTGCTGGCACGGATCGACGCGAGCGAGACGCCGGTCTCGCGGGACTGGTGACCGGGTGGCCTTCCGCCACGTGACGGTGGGTGAACGGCTCGCCGGCAGGGGCGAATGGCTCGCCGACAGGGACAGTTCGACGACGGGAACGAACGACACGCCAGCGGGTGTGGGAACCGAACTGCGGCGGCGACGGGGACGCGTCAGCGGGGATGCCGTCCGCGGCCGCCGGTACTGCAGCCGGGAGTATCAATCGTCGTCGGCGTTCTCCGAGTCGGAAAACGCCCCTGACCCGTTTCCGAGCGAAACCGTCATCGGCCCGGCCCGACAAACCCCGACGATGAAGATCGAACTCCGCGTCTGTGAACACTGTCTGGAGGGTGACCGCGCCCACCAGCCCGGCGAACGGAAGACGGCGGTCCTCAACGACATGGTCGCCTGCGCCGAGCGGATAGACACCTACAAAGAGATCCTGGACCTCGAGGCGGTTCACGTCCGGAAGGTCAGAGACGACGAGGCGGGCCGGCCGGCGGAGCTGCCGGTGGTCACCGCGACGATCCAGAACGACCAGGTCGTGTTGAACGACACCCAGCTGGTCACCGAGGGACAAGACGGGACCATGCTCGTCTACGTCAATCCGGCCGACATCCTGGCGGTGCTCGCGGGCAACGTCGACGAGATCAGCAAAGCCCTGAACGAGGACGTCTCCGTCGACATCTCCGCCCACGGCGCCGAGTTGCTCTCGTGACCGGCGTCGGTCGTCCGGGGGCGGCCGTCGTCAGTGGTCCGAAGACGGCTGACGTCGGTGTCTTCCAGGGGAACGTTTATACGGAGTCGACGGAAACCGATCCCGTGATGAACCGAAAGAAGCTCATCGCGATCGTCGCCATCGTCGCCATCGTCGTCATCGCCCTCCGAAGCCGCGGGCCGAACGACGTAGAGGAGTACGAGCCGATCGACCGGATCGACTAGACCCGGCCGGCGATCCGGCCCGCGACGGACCGAAGCGACTGTGTGACCTCCGCGGGGTGGGAGAGCCCGAGCCGGTAGCGCAGCCGATCCTGGCGCTTGAACGGCTCGAACACCGCCGGCTCCTCGAGCGCCCAGATCCGTGCCGGGGTTCCGGGGAGCCCGTGACGGCCGGCTATCGCGTTCGCCGCCCGCCGGCCGGCCTCGTCGGCGGACTCCATCGATGCCAGATCCGAGTTCGTCCTGACGTAGTCGCTCGCGAGCGTGAGGTTCTCGACGGCGACGTTCGCCGGTGGACGGTTGCGAAGCGAGCCGACGGTGTTTATCAGAAGCGGCGAGCGGTTCTCGACGACGTCGCCGTCGGCCGGCCAGACGTCCGGGTCGGCGCCGGTCTCGACGATCGCCGGGTCGAGAAACCACTCGACGAGCATGTCGTCGGTCAGCCGTTCGTCGGGACCGTCGAGGTGGGCTTTCAGCTGCTCCCAGATCTCCGTGGCGATCTCCTCGCGGCTGCAGGCTCTCGCCGGCTTGCCGTAGACGATGCCGGGTGCGTCCCAGTCGGAGGCGATCGCCGAGATCACCCCCGAGACCTCCTCCGGGCCGTGCGATTCGAGGTCGTACCCCGTCCAGAACTGTCGCTGGGAGATCGAGGTCAGCGCCCACGGCGCGTCGGCGTACACCTGGTGGCCCCGCGTCAGCGCCACGTCCTCGCGCAGGTAAAACTGGATGCCGTTCATCCAAGCGGTGTCGAGCCGATCGATCCGGGACAGCGCCGGTGCCGCCCGCGCCAGCTCGGGCGAGACGAACTCCGGGGCGACCTCGACGGGGACGGCCAGCACGTACTCGCTCGCGCGGACGGTTTCGCCGTCGGCGAGTTCGACGCCGGTGACGCGCTCGCCGTCGAACGCGAGCCGTCGGGCCGGCGTCGACGGACGGAGCTCGACGCCCCGGTCGGCGAGGTGACGGATCCAGGGGTCGATCCACGCCTCGCTGGTCGGCCCGTTCAACACCCGTTCGGTCGGTCGGCTCGGATCGAGCTGACCGAACAGCAACTGGAGGTAGATGGTGCCGATCGTGCGGGCGCTGCCGAGCTGTGGCCGGAGGGCGACCAGCGACTGGGTGGCGTAGGCGAGCCGATCGCGAAACTCCGGCGAGCGACCGTCCGCGTCGATGAACTCCCACCAGGAGACGTCGTCCAGTTCCTCCTCGCGCCGGCGCTCACAGGCGGTGAGCAGGTACAACAGCCGTTCGAGCAGGAACCGGACGTCCCTCGAGGGGAGGTCCTCGGCGAACGCCGGCCGGAGCGCACGCAGCCAGCCGCCGACCGAGTCGGGCGTGCGGGTATCGGCGATGCGGTCTGGCCCCCCAGCACTCGCGATCAGCGTCTCCTCGGTGCCGACGAGGTTGTCGGCGACGGTATCGTCGCCGTCCGGGATCCGCGCCATCGTGTCGACGACGTGGCGGTAGAACGCGGGGAAAAACCGGAACCCGTGCTCGCCGTGTAGCGGGGCTGGGCCGTCGTCGATCGGCACCGACCGGGCTTTCCCGCCGAACCGTTCGTTCGCCTCCAGGACGGTCACGTCGGCCCCACGCTCTACGAGGTGGTGTGCCGCCGAGAGCCCGCCGACTCCACCGCCGACGACGACGACATCCGTCATGTCCCCATACTCCACACCCGGGGAGATTAACCCGAACGCCTAACGGGCGAACGTTGCCAACGACTAACGGCCGGACGTTTCGAGTCACCGCGAGCGGGAGTCCGTGGCGGCTCGACCGTCTTTCGTTCACCCACCGTCGGCTTCCTCCTCGAGTCGCGGCGCGCGATAGAACTCCGCGACCTCCCGATCCACGTCGGCGAGGGTGAGCAGGTGTTCGTCCGCCTCGAGGTCGTCGTGCTCGTCGACGTACGCGAGGGCGTCCTCGTGCTCGGCGAACGCCAGCGGACTCCCCATCGGCATCGGGAACGCCTGGCGCTCGCGGTCCTGTTCGTAGACGAGGTGGCCCTCCGTCACGTCGACGAGGTCGCCGGTCGAGAACTCCGTGGCCCAGATCCCCTCGATCGGCTCCTCGGGGTCACCGGCGGTGAACTTCGCCGGGGCGAAGACGTACGCCACCAGACAGCCGGTCGAACAGAAGTACTCCCGGTGGCCGTCGCCGTGGACGAGCTGGCCGTTCCAGTCGGGATACTCCGCGGCGATCATGCTACAGACCGCACACTGCCGGTCGTCGGGGAACGCGGTCGGCTCCCCGAGCTCGTCGCCGTCCGGGACGTCGCCGTCGTCGTCCTCCGGGTCGGCCGGCTGCTCGTCGCCTTCGGGCTCCCCGTCGAGACAGCCGGCGACGACCGTCGTCCCGGCGAGCAGTGCGCCGACGAATCGTCGTCTGTCGATCTTCGAGCGGTTGGTGACCATACTTCGAGTTCGACACTCCCT
This sequence comes from Natrialbaceae archaeon, assembly GCA_003552885.1. Classification (GTDB taxonomy): domain Archaea; phylum Halobacteriota; class Halobacteria; order Halobacteriales; family Natrialbaceae; genus Tc-Br11-E2g8. Next base: position 9,044 of record PUPA01000207.1, on the reverse strand, counting down.
GAAAAGAGCCCTCTGGTCCACGGACCGAACGCGTTCGTCGAACGAACCACGTCACCGGCCGAACAGCCGCTCGCCCAGCGTCCGGCGGGTGGCGCGCTCGGCGAGGACGACCGAGCAGTCGACCCGCTCGACGACGCCGAGGACGAGCGACCGCCTGACCAGCCGGGATAGCAACCCGCGCTCGGTCGCGCCGACGATCAGCGTCGTGTGGTCGGACGCGTGTTCGGCGATCGCCCCCTCGACGTCTCCGGAGACGTCGACGACCAGCTCGGCGTCCTCGAGCCCCCGTTCGGCGGCCCAGTCCTCGAGAAATCGACGGCCGCCCGACCGCTCGCGCTCGCCGGAGACGACGTGTAACAGGCTCACCTCACTGCCGGCGGCCGTCGCGAGCGTCCGGGCCAGCTCGGCACCGAGGGCGTCGTTTTCCGTGCCGGTCGTCGGCAGCAGGACTCGGGTCGGGTCGAATCCGTGGCCGTCGAGCACCAGCAGGTCCGCGGGGAGCTCGTGGGCGAGCTCGTCGACCACCGTCTCCGCGCGCCCGGCCAGCGGCGTCGACCGGCGCCAGCCCATCACCACCAGATCGGCACGGTGTCGTCTCGCGGCGTCGAACACCTCCTCGATGCTCCGGTGGGAGAACACCGAGTGGCTCTCGAAGGGGATGTCGAACGCCTCGGCGTGCTCGGCGGCGGCCTCGAGGATCCGGGCCGAGGTGTGGCCCGCCCGCGTCGCCGCCTGATCGATCGGCGTCTGGGTCGGCACCTGCACGACGTGGATGGCGACGACGCGGCCGTTCCGGGCGCTGGCGACCGTACAGGCGAGCTCGACGAGGTACTGCTCGGTCCGGGGGTTCGCGAGCGGTACCAGCACGGTCGGGCCGGCCGGCTCCTCGAGCGAGCGATCCTCGACGGTCCCCTCCCTTCCCGCGACGGTGACGGCGTCCGATCCGCCCTCGAGGCGACGCTCTAAGTACTCCGCGACCGGCTCGCGCTCGTCGGTCCGTCCCCGACCGTAGGCGACGTACCAGGCGACGGCCGCGACGACCACGGCGGCGGTCACAGAGAGCGCGAGCGCTCCGACCGCCGCCAGCAACGCGGCCGAGCCGGCGGCAGCGAGGGGAGCGAAGAGCCGTCCGCCGGGCGCCGAAAACGGTGGCGCGTACGTCGGCACCGTCCACCGGATCGTGAGCAACGCGGCTGCCGAGAGCACCGCGACGACCAGATGCAACGCCGTCGCGAGGACGGCGAGCGTCAGGAGGTCACCGATGATCACGAGCACGATCACGGCGAGCCCGGATAGCTCGAACGCGCGATGGGGAGTCCCAAACCGTGGGTGAAGCGTGCCGACGGCGCCGGGGAGGAGGCCGTCTGAGCCCATCGCGTACCCGACCCGAGCCGCCGTCGAGACCGACATCGTGGCGCTCGTCAGCGTCGCGACGACGCCCGCGAAGGCGATGGCGAGAAGCCCCGTGGTCCCGTATAGGCGCTCGGCGACGACGACGATCGCCCGGTCGGTCGCCGCGAGCATCGGCCAGTCGACGGCGGCCTCGAGGACGACCGCGATCGAGACGTAGAGGGTGGCGACGACCGCCAGGCTTCCGAGGATCGAAAGCGGGAGCGTCCGTGCGGGGTTGCGTATCTCGCCGGCGACCGCTGCGAGCTTCGCGTAGCCGAGATAGGAGACGAACACGACCGCGGTGGCACCGGCGAGCCCCGAGGTCGACACGGCCTCGCGGTCGACGACCGGCGCGGCCAGCACCGCCGGCTCGAGGGTCACGGCGGCGGCGAGCAGAAAGCCCACGAGCGCCGTGACCATGGTGGCGACGAGTGCGACCCCTGCCGGTCCGCCGTTTCTGACGCCGAGGTAGTTCGAGCTGACGACGAGTGCGGCCGCCAGCAACGCGCCCATCCGTTCCGGGTCGAGCGTGATCCCGAACAGCCACCCCTCGGGGAGCGGGACGAAAAAGCCGAGGTAGATGCCAAAGCCGATGCAGTAGAAGGCGGTGACGGTCGTCGTGCTGGCCCAGCCGGCGACGCCGGCGACGGTGCCGAAAAGCGGGCCGAGGGTGCGGTTGATCCAGCCGTATGCACCCCCGGATCTGGGCAACGCGGTGGCGAACTCCGCGATCAACACCGCGTTGACGAACGCGAGCGCGCCGGCGAGGGCGAAAGGTAGCCACAGCATCGGCCCGAACTCGGCGGTGACGATCGAGGGCAACACGAAGATGCCCGCCCCGAGGGTCGTCCCGATGCCGATCGTGACCGCGCCAACGAGGCCGACGTCGCGAGCCAGTTCGTTCTCTCCCATAGACAGCGTGGCCTACCCCCGGAAACAGGGAGGAAGGTGTTTACGCTGTCGATCCGGCCGTGCGAACCACGTAGACGTCGTACCGGTGGCCCGCGGCGACGGGGTCGCCGACGCTCGAGAGCTCGCCGGTCACCCGGCCGACGTTCTCCGAGCCGAGGAAGACGACCGACGGCCCGACGGACGCGGCGACGGCGAGGATCGTCCTGACGACCTCGGTGTGGGGGGTTCCCGTCGGCTCGGCGGCGGCGACGACTTCGGAACGAAACCGGACGCCGGGTGTGCAGTCCTCGACCGCCCGCCGGAGCTTCCGGACGACGACCTCCGGGTCGAACCGGTCGTGGGCGTCGATCCAGCCGCGTTCGCGGGCGTAGTCGCCGTCGTCCGGAACGACCGAGAGGGCCAGTGGCTCCTCGCCGACGAACTCGCCGTAGGCGACGGCTTTCTCCAAGGCCGCCTCCGAGAGGGGCGAGCCGTCGAACGGGACGAGTAGGCTCATGGCCCGCCCTACGTGGGCGGGGACCTAAAGCTCTGCTCGCGCGGCCATGGCGGCCGTCGACGTGTGCCGGCGTCCGTCGCCCCGGCCCGATCCGTCAGCCGACCACACGCTCGAACTCCACGAGCGAGCGTAGCTCGTAGGTCGGCTCCCGTTCGGGCGGGGAGCCGTGGCCGAGGTTGATCCACACCGAGTCCATCCCCACGGCCTCCGCACCGCCGACGTCGGCGTAGGGGTTGTCCCCGACGTGGACCGTCTCCCCGGGGGATACCCCGAGCGCGTCGAGGGCGAGCTCGAACGGCTTCGGATCCGGCTTCGGCGGGATGCCGTTTCGCGGGTCGACGAACACCGAGACGTCGAAGGTATCCTCGATGCCGAGGGCGGCGAGTTTCTTCGACTGCGTCTCGGGACCGCCGTTGGTGATGAGGCCGACGGGGCCGACCTCGCTCGCGAGCGAGAGGGCGCCCTCGGCGCCCGGCCGGAACCGGACCCGGGCCGGGTCGATCGTCGAGAGGTAGGCGTCGGCGAGCGCGGGTGCGTCCGCGGGGTCGCCGTCGAACTGTTCGGCTGCGGCCTCGAACAGCGCCTCGAAGTACGCCAGGTCGGTGTCGGCGTCGGTGACCTCCCGGCCGGCGATCCGGAGGCCGGCGACGGTACAGAACTGCTCGACGTCCGCCCGATCGAACGCCGTCTCGAGCAGCTCCGCCCGGTCGCGGATCGGCTCACAGATCGTGCTGTCGAGGTCGAAGTAGATGGCCTCGTACGGGGACATGGCCGGAACTACTCCCCGCGAGCGCCTGAACGTTTCGCCGGCTCACTCCTCGACGGAGTCGACTCGTTTGCCCCGCTCGCTGGGGACGACCCGTCGGTCCGCGTCCGTCCACTCCCGCTCTAGCTCTTCGCCCTCGAACAGCCGGTCTAGGAGGACGGCCAGCCCGGCGACCTCGGAGTGGGGCTGGTTCGTGACCGCGACGTTCCAGTCGGCGACCTCGTAGACGTCGAAGGGGACTTTCTCCGCGCCGACGACGACCAGAAGCGGCGTCGACCGGGCCCGTTCGCGGATCGCCCCCTCGACGTCCTGGACCGGCTGGCCGTACATCGTGAGGTGGACGACCGCCCCCTCCCACCCCCGGAGGATCCCGAGCGGAGCGTCCGTGGTCTCGGCCTCGAACGGGCCGCCGAAGCGGTCGGTGACCTCTCGAACCGTCTCCAGGGAGCTCCCGGCCGCCGTCGGGAGGATCACCCTGTCGGCGCCGAGCGCCCGGGCGGTCAACCCCACGTGAGTGGTCATCCGCTCGTCCCGGCCCGGCCGGTGGCCCAGTCGGAGTACGGCGACCGGCGACGTCTCGTCCATAGTCGCCGTTCTTCGGTGGGACACATGTGCGTTGCGAAGCCCGCGGTCGTCCCGAACCGACGCCGCCCCGGGGGCGTCGGATCCGACGGCGCCGTGGCTCCCGACCCGCCGCCACGGCCGCCGGTGGGTTGCACTGTTAGGGGCCAGCTCGATTCACCATGACAGCCTCCTAAGAGTATGGGAATCGCACACGTCGATCGCCTCGAGTCGTTCGGGACGCGGTCGCTCGTCGTCCACGGCGCGATGGTACTCACGTTCGCCGGCGCGCTCGTCGCCGGGCTGTTCGTCGAGGGACAGCTCGGACTCGTCTCGTTCGTCGCGTTACTCAATTTCACCGCCGGGCTGTGGGTCGCCCACTCGGTTCACTCGCTGGGGAACGCCACGACCGACGACGAGTACGCCGGCGTGATAGGGGAGCTGTTCGACACCGCGACCGACGCCGGCGATCGGTTCGGCGTCGGCCGGTTCGGCCGTCTGCTCGCGCTCATCTCGGCTGTGACCGCGGTCTCGCTTCTGACCTCCGCGCAGGTCCTCGGCGGGCCGCTCCTCTCGGTCGCCGTCGTGGCCGTCGGCGCCATCGCGCTCGTGACCGCCATGATCGGCTTCATGATCGCCCTCAGCGCGGCGTACGACGAGTCCACCGGCGGACCGGCCGTCGACTCCGAGCCGGTCGACGTCCGGAGCGCCGACGGCCGGGCGTAACCCGTCGAAAGAGCTACACCTCGGCCGCGAGTACCGACCCGCGTGCCCGCTCCGGACCCGACCGTCGACACGCGGCGGTGGCTCCCCACTCACGTCTGGGCCCTCTGGGCGGCGAGTCGGCCGAGCCAGCTCGCGTTGATCGCACTCGTCTACGCTCTCGGCGTCGGGATAGCCGCCGTCGGGCGGGTCGTCGAGGGTGGGCCGGACGGCGTCGACGTCGCGGTCGTCCGGACGGCGGGGTACGGACTGGTCGCGTTGATCCCCGTCGCGGTCGCGGTCCACTACGCGAACGAGTACGCCGACGCGGAGACGGACGCACTGACCGATCCAACGCCGTTTTCCGGTGGCAGCGGCGCGCTCGTCGAAACCGGACTCCCGCGGTCGTTTCTCGGGCGGGCGACGGCCGTCGTGGCTGCCCTCGCCGTCCCCGTCGGAACGGTCGCGGTCGCGGGCGGCGTCCTCGCCGCCGACGCCGGGGCGCTTTTGGCCGTCATCCTCCTCTCCGGGCTGGCGTACTCGTTGTCCCCCGTCGCGCTCGTCGACCGCGGCGTCGGCGAGCCAGTCAACGCGGCACTCGGTGGGCTCGTCCTCCCGGTGTACGGCGCGGCCGTCGTGGCGACGCCGACGGTCGTGACCCCGCTCGTGACCCTCCCGTTCGCGCTGGTCGTCGGCTGTAGCCTGCTCTGTACCCACTGGCCGGACAGGAACGCCGACGCCGCGGTCGGCAAGCGGACGCTCGCAGTCCGGTGGCCGCCGGATCGGCTCGTGCGGCTCTATATCGTCCTGGCCGGGCTGGCCGCGGCGACGACCGTCGGGCTCCGGCTCGTCGGGTTGCTCCCGCTTCCCGTCGCCGTCGCCCACCTCGCGGCAGCCCCGTTCCTCCTGTGGGGTGGGTGGACGTTCACCCGTCGGCGGAGTCCGTTGCCGGCCGTGGCGGCGATGGTCGCGCTCGCGGCGTCGACGACGGCTGCCTGGTGGTGGCTCACACTGTAGTGACCCTCCGTCCGACGACCTCCTCGGGCCGTCGTCCCCCGGCGGATGGATTAAGACCGTCGCCCCCGTACGTCGTGTCGTGAAACGCGAACGTGCCACGTTTGGCGGCGGCTGTTTCTGGTGTCTCGAGGCCGCCTTCGAGGAGCTCGACGGCGTCGAGTCGGTCACCTCGGGCTACGCCGGCGGCCACGTCGAGGAGCCGAGCTACCGGGCGGTCTGTTCGGGCTCGACCGGCCACGCCGAGGTCGTCCAGCTCGAGTACGACCCCGACCGAATCGGCTACGAGGAGCTGCTCGAGGTGTTCTTCACCATCCACGACCCGACCCAGCTGAACCGACAGGGCCCCGACGTCGGCTCCCAGTACCGGTCGATCGTCCTCCACCACGACGACCGTCAGCGGCAGCTGGCCGAGCGGTACGTCGAGGCCATAGAGGACGGCGGCGGCTACGACGACCCGATCGTCACGGAGATCGAGCCCCTCGATCGGTTCTGGCGCGCCGAGGAGTACCACCAGAACTACTTCGAGAAGAACCCCCAAGACGCCTACTGTCGGATACACGCCCAGCCGAAGGTGAAGAAGGTCCGGGAGGCGTTCGCCGAGAGGACACACTGACCCACCGATGACGATTTGAGCCCGGGGCGTCCACGTCCAGTATGGCCGTTCGAGACGCGCCGGCGGGGGCCGGGTCGTGAGACGACGACGGGTGCTCGCTGCGGCCGTCGCCGTGACGGCCTCCGTCGTCGGGATCGTCGCGGCGGTCTACGCGCTCCTCGAGGACACCGCGATCCTCGGAGAGCCCGTGGACGACGACGCGGACGACGACCGCGAGAACGTCTCCGAGGACACCGGCGGGACGCCCTCCTCGCCGTTCGAGGTTCGCACCCTCGACGCGCCCGGAAGCGAGGCGGGAGTCGTCCCGATCCCGCCCGAGGAGGGCGTCATCGTGGTGAACTTCGGGCGGACCCGGTGTCCGACCAGCCGGCGCCAGCTCTCGGTGATCGCCGCGGCCGACCTCGGCGACGCGGCGATCGTGACGGTCACCGATCCGCGCAGGGATCCGACCGATGACGACGAGGGGTTCGTCGAGTGGTGGCAGGAGACCGAGGGTGCCTGGACGCTCGGCGTCGACGACGACGGCACGGTCAACGACCACTACGGGATCGACGGGTTCCCGCGGACGCTGATCGTCGACGAGGATGGGGAGGTCCGCTGGCGCGGCCGGGGCGAAACCGACCGCGAGGAGCTAGAGGAGGCCGTCGAGCGCGTCGACCGCGCCTGACGCACGGAGCGCGCGTCGACGGCCGGCCACCGTCGGTTGCGGGCGTCGGCGGTCCGTGGTAACGGGCGTCTGCCGCCGGTCGCGAGCGTCGGTGGCAACGGGCGTCTGCCGTCGGTCGCGGGCGTCGGTGGCAACGGGAACCGACCGGCGGTAGCAACGGGCGTCGACCGTCGAATACAACTGCCCAGCTCTCGGAGGTGAGCCATGGTCCGGGAGACGTCACGACGGTCACGATCCGGCACGCCGGGAACCGAGCTCGGGGGGATGTTCCCGCGGGTGTTTCCGAAGGAGTACGTCACCATCGTCCGCGGGGAGGGACACACGGTCTGGGACGACGAGGGCAACGCCTACTTCGACGCCGCCGCGGGCAACCAGAACGTCGCCATCGGCCACGGCGTCCCCGAGGTCGTCGACGCCGCCGCCGAGGGGCTCGAACGGCTCGCGTACACCTCGAGTATGCTCTTTGCCAACGAGCCAGCACAGGCGTACACCGAGAAGATCGCCGAGTTCACCCCGGACGGGTTCGAGAAGGCGTGGCTCGTCTCCAGTGGCTCGGAGGCGAACGAGAGCGCGGTGAAACTCGCCCGCCAGTACCACTACGAGCGCGGTGAGGAGGGCAAGTACAAGGTGCTCTCCCGGCGGCGCAGCTACCACGGCAACACGGGGATCGCGATGGGACTCTCGGGGTTTCCCGCCCGGAAGACCAAGATGGAGCCGCTGTACCCGAACTTCCCGAAGGTCCCGAACGGCTCGCCGTACCGGTGTCGGCTCTGTGACGGCGTGGACGGACGCGAGTGCGGTCGCCGCTGTGCCGACGAGCTCGAACGGGTCATCCAGGCGGAGGATCCGGACACCGTCGCGGCCTTCATCGCCGAACCCGTCACCGGAGCGGCGAACGCCGCCGCGAGCCCCCACGACGGCTACTTCGAGCGCGTCCGGCAGATCTGTGACGCCTACGACGTGCTCTTTATCATCGACGAAGTCATGTCGGGGTTCGGCCGAACCGGCGAGAACTTCGCCATCGACCACTGGGGGGTCACCCCCGATATCATCACGAGCGCGAAGGGGATGAGCGGCGGCTACACGCCGGTCGGCGGCGCCATGCCCCACGAGCGGATCGTCGACGTCTTCGAGGAGCTCGCGGACGGCTTCCAGCACGGACACACCTACTCGTTCAACCCGGGGTCGGCCGCAATCGGCCTCGCCGTCCTCGAGTATCTGGACGACCACGACCTCGTCGCGAACGCCCGGACGGTCGGAGCGCACCTGCGCGAGCGCCTCGAGGAGTGTTACGAGTACGAGTTCGTCGGCGACGTCCGCGGGAAGGGGCTGATGTGTGGACTCGAGTTCGTCGCCGACCGGGAGACGAAAGCGCCCCTCGACCCCGACGTCGGCTTCGGCGACCGGCTCTTCGAGGCGGGACTCGACAACGGGCTGATCACCTACCCCGGCGGCGCCCACGTCGACGGCGAGCGTGGCGATCACGTGTTGCTCACCCCGCCGCTCTCGATCGACGAGGACGACGCCGACGAGCTCGTCGACCGCCTCCACGCCACCCTCGCGGCCGTCGAACGGACGCTGTAGCTCCGGTCCCACCGTCGGCGCCCGAGCGTGGCGTTCATTAGCTGCCCGCAGGAATCCCGAACGAGCCCCATGCGACTGATCCAGACGCTCGTCCCCGACCGGTCCCACGACAGGGTGGTCGAGGCCCTCGAGTCGGCCGACGTCGACTACGCCCTCTCGGAGGAGACCTCGCGTGCGGACTACAGCGCGATCGCGTACGTCCCCGTCGAGTCGGGGGAGGTCGAGGAGGTCCTCGCGCTGTTGCGTGACGCCGGGGTCGAACGCGAGGGGTACACGGTCGTCACCGACGCGGAGACGATCGTCTCCGAGCGCTTCGAGCGTCGCTCCGAGGAGG
>PUPA01000144.1 GCA_003552885.1 Natrialbaceae archaeon | reverse complement strand
TCGAGTTCCCCTCGGTCGTCGCCGACGACTCCGGCACCGTCTTTGGCACCCAGTTTCACCCCGAAAAGAGCGGCGAGACCGGCCTGACGATACTGCGGAACTTCGTCGAGATCTGCGCCGAAGGCTGAACCCAAGAGAGCCATCCCCTCCGACGCCGATCGCCCCGTCGCACGGGATATGTTTGGGTAAGTTTGACACAGCTTCGCCAGGGAGAGATAACATCCATCACGTAGGAAACATATAAAAGAACAATATAGTAGAATTTACAGGTACGTCCATGCCAGACACCGACGGGTGGCAGACGGACCGACGGACCGTGCTCAAAGGGACCGGCGTTGCGGGGATGGCCGGTCTCGCCGGCTGCCTCGGTGGGGACGGGGATAACGGAAACGGCGACGGGAACGGAAACGGCGAGACCGTCGGGGAGGTCGACGACGTCGAGACGGTTTCGTGGATCATGAACCCCGCCGAGGAGGCCGTCGACATCGAGGTCCAGTACGGGCCGCTGTTCAGGTACCTCGAGTCGGAGGCGGACGTCGAGATAGAGGGGACGCCGACGAGCGACTACAGCTCGACGGTCCTCGAGATGCAACGGGGCAGCGGCGACTTCGCCGACACCTCCCCTGGCGCCGTCGCACAGATCCCCGACGACATAGACGTCGTCGGGATGCGCCTGGCGTTTGGCTCCGAACGGTACTTTTCGCTCATCACGACGACCCCCGACAGCGGCATCGACTCGCTTTCCGATCTCGAAAGCGAGCAGGTCGCGACCGCCGGCTCGACGTCGGTTTCGGGGACGCTCGTCCCGATGCTGTTGCTCAGGCAGGCCGGCCTCGACACCGGTGGCGCACCCGACGGCAACCCGGTGGACTTCGAGTGGAGTCCCTCCGACCACGACACCGCCCGCGAACAGCTCGTCGGCAACCCGAGCGTCGTGGCCGCGGGAACGGGAGCGTTCTCGACGGCGGCACACGTCCCTCAAGAGCAGTTCGACGACCACTCCGAGCAGTTCGTCGACATCTCCGCCGAGTACGCCGACGCGGGGACGAGAGATCCCGAGTTGAAGCTGCTCGCCGTCTCCGATCCCATCCCGCGTGCGCCGATCGTCGCCCGGGCCGACTGGGACGATCCGATCCGCGAGGAGCTCGAGACGCTGATGCTCGAGGCCGACGGGGAGGTGTTCGAGCACGACGAAGACGAGCTGGCGGACGAACTCGGCATCGACCCCGGTATCCTCGACGCGGACGAAGACGAGCTGAGCGACGACGAACTCGATGACCTCCAGCTGTTCGAGGACCACGAGCTCTGGTTCGACGGCATCGAGCCGGCGACCCACGACGAGTACGAGCCGGTCGTCGAGCTGCTCGACGAGCTGGATCTCTCCCCGGAGGACCTCTGACGCCGACTACGATGAGTGGGGTCGTCGTCGACGGACTCACGAAGCGATACGGATCGGTCACGGCCCTCGAGGACGTCTCCTTCGAGGTCCCCGCCGGCGAGTTCGCGATCATTCTTGGCGTCTCCGGCTCGGGAAAGTCGACCCTGCTGCGGTGTCTGGCGGGGTTGACCGATCCGACTGCCGGCGAGGTGGTGATCGACGGCGAACCGGTGGTCGGCCCTCGCCCGGAGGTGGCGATGATATTCCAGCAACACAACATTATCGGCGATCTCTCGGCGTACGGAAACGCACTGACCGGTGGGATGAGCCGGAGTGGCTTCTTCGAGAGCGTTCTGGGACTCCAGAACGAAGAGGAGAAGTACCGAGCCCTGGACGCGCTCGACACCGTTGGGCTCCTCGAAGAGTCCGAACAGAAAGCACGCCGGATGAGCGGAGGACAACAACAACGAGTCGGCATCGCTCGCGCGCTCGTCCAGCGGCCCGCGGTGTTGCTGGCCGACGAGCCGGTCGCGAGTCTCGACCCCGGAAGCTCCCAGACTGTGATGCGATACCTCCGGACGGCCGCCAACGAGCGCGAGCTGACGGCGTTCATCAGCCTCCACCAGGTCAACATCGCACGCAAGTTCGGTGAGCGGTTCATCGGCCTCCAGGGCGGCCGGAAGGTGTTCGACGGCTACCGCGAGGAGCTCACGGTCGACGCCGTCGACGACATCTACGGCGACATCGACACTGAGGGGATGTTCCTCGACGGTGGACGGCCGGCCGAGACGGAGGTGGCCCGGTGAGTCGGAGTCCGGACGACGACGCCCGCCGAGACGGCGACGACACCCGCCGGGTAGACGACCCCGTCGGCAGCCAGTCCGCCACCTCGACCGACGGCGGGCGGACGGCGAGCGAGCCGACGCGGGATCCAAGACTCGTCGAGCAGCTCGATCACATCCACCGAATCCGCCGTCGTCGGACGATCGCCGGCGCGTCGCTCGTCGCCGTGATCGGCTTCGTGTTCGTCCAGGGACTCAGCGCGACCGGCTTCCTCGACGAGGAATTCCAGTGGGAGTTTTTCAACGAGTCCCTCCGGAACTACTTCCCGATGCGGGAGCTGCCGCCCTTTCTCGACGTCGGCGTCTACGTCTCGTACATCCGTTCGGAGAACCTCCTCTACGATCCGGAGATCGGCGGTCTGCTGTTCCGTTGGCCGCCCCAGCTGTACACGTTCTTCTTCGAGGAGCTCGGTATCTTCGCCATCTTCGGGGAGGCCGGCATCACCCTCGCGATGGGTGTCGTCGGCACCATCCTCGGGTTCCCGCTGGCGTTGCTGTTCGGTGTGCTCGGCTCCGAGCGGGTGACTCCGTTCCCGTTTAATTTCCTCTTTCGGGGGACGATGTCGTTCATCCGCTCGATTCCGGCGCTCGTCTGGACGCTGATTTTTATCCCCCTCGCCGGTCTCGGACCGGCCGCGGCGACGCTCGCGATCGCCGTCGACACGATCGGCAACCTCGGCCGGCTGTTCGTCGACGAGCTCGAGGAGATCGCCGACGGGCCGATAGAGGCCATGGAGACCACCGGCGCCAGCGGATCACAGACGGTCGTTTTCGGGATGTTGACCCAGGTTCGGAGCTCGTTTATCGCCTGGACGCTCTACATCCTCGAGATCAACGTCCGGATCGCGGTCACCGTCGGCGTCTACGGGGCCGGTGGGCTCGGACAGGTCGTCGAGGTCCAACAGGGGTTGCTCCGGTGGGCGAACGTGATGGCGACCCTGCTGTGTATCTTCCTTCTTATCATCACCGTCGAACTGTTCAGCCAGCGCCTCCGGGCCCGGCTTCGAGCCGACGAGGTGATGGGCTGGCGCGAGCTGATCTTCGGGTTCCCCCGGCGGATGGCCGAGTCGGTGACGAAGTGAGTCTCCCGGGCGAGCTGACCCCCGAATCCTCACTTCCGGAGGGCCCCGCCGGTCGCCTCAGCCCCGAGGCCGGCGAAGTCGAACCACTCGATCCGGAACAACGCGGCGAGTAAGACCGCAGCGAGCGCGAACGGGATCAGGTTCAGGAAGTAGGCGTTGACCAGCCCCCAGAAGATCCCGAAGCTGATGAGATCGTCGAGGAAGTACTCACACTCCTCCAAGCGATCGAAGACGGCCTCGTGATCGAGGCTGAGGGTCAACAGCCCGACGGCCACCGACCCCGAGAGCAGCCAGCCGAGGTAGTTCTGAACGGGGACGTCGTAGTAGATCCCGCCGTCGAACCACCCCCAGAAGCCGAGTGCGACCGCGCCCGGGTCGAGCACCAGGTCCATCGCGATCACCACCGCGAGCGTGCCGAAATAGCGGGCGG
>PUPA01000010.1 GCA_003552885.1 Natrialbaceae archaeon | reverse complement strand
CGGATCCTGCTCGACTCGACGTGGTACGTCGAGGATGAAAACCGCGAGCTGGCGGCGGAACTCGAACGGACGGCCGACGAGGAGGGTCTCGACCTCGAGGTGCGGCTCGTCGAGCCGGATGGGTTCGAGAAGATCCACGCGAAGGGGGTGGTGATAGACGGCGAGGTGGCCGTCGTCGGCAGCCCCAACTGGAACGAGAACGCGTTCCGGGACAACCGGGAGGTCGCGGTCGCCCTCCACGGGACGGCGGTGGCCGGCCACTACGAGGCGACCTTCGAGGACGACTGGGAGAGCGACGCCTGGCCGCTCCCGTTCGGGCTGGTCGGCGTCCTCGCGCTCGCGCTGATCGCCGCCGCCGTCGTCGGCTACCGCCAGCTCCGGTTCGATGGGTGGGCGACGGCCTCGGGGATGGCCAACGCATTTTGCCACGCGGTCCGAGGCTCGGACGATGGACGGTTACGATCTCGACGGGGAGCTCCCGTTCGATCCGACGGCGGTCGAGGTCGACGACCGGGAGGTCTTCGAGCTGCTCGAGCCCGCCGTCAGGCGGTGGTGGCTCCGGGAGTTCGGTGAGTTCGTCCCAGAGAACGGGGGGTTTTTCACCCCGCCACAGAAGGGCGCGATCCCGAGGATCCACGGGGGGACGAACACGTTGATCTGTGCGCCGACCGGTTCGGGAAAGACCCTGGCGAGTTTCTGTGCGATCATCGACGAGCTGTTCCGACGCGAACGGACGGAGGGACTCGAGAACGCCGTCTACTGTCTGTACGTCTCCCCACTGAAGTCCCTGGCGAACGACATCCACCGGAACCTCACCCGGCCGCTGGAGGGGATCGAGTCGATCGCGAGCGAGCACGGCGAGGCGGTCGGGGAGATCCGTCACGCGATCCGCCACGGGGACACCGACTCGCGCGCCCGCCAGCGGATGCTCGAGGAGACCCCACACGTCCTGAACACGACCCCGGAGACGCTCGCGATCCTGCTCAACGCCCCGAAGTTCCGCGAGAAGCTCCGAAGTGTCGAGTACGTCATCGTCGACGAGATCCACTCGCTCGCGGCGAACAAACGCGGTACTCACCTCTCGGTGAGCCTCGAACGGCTCGCGGCTCTCGCCGACCGACCGCTCACCCGGATCGGCTGTTCGGCGACGATCGAGCCCCTAGAGGAGGTCGCGGAGTTTCTCGTCGGCCGCGAGGAGCCCGGTGGCCCTCCCCGGGAGTACGAGATCGTCGACGCCCGCTTCGCCCGAGAGTTCGACCTCGCCCTCGAGTGTCCGACCGACGACCTGATCAACACCCCGCGTGGGCTCGTCCAGGAGCGGTTCTACCGCCTCCTCCACGAACACGTCGACTCACACACGAACACGCTGGTGTTCACGAACACCCGATCGGGGGCCGAACGGGTGTTACACGAGCTCAGGGATCGGTTTCCGGCCTACGACGAGGGCAACTCCGGCTGTCACCACGGCAGCCTCTCGAAGGAGGTCCGCCGGGAGGTAGAGGAGGGGCTGAAAGCCGGCGAGCTCGACGTCGTCACCACCTCGACCTCCCTCGAGCTGGGCATCGACATGCCCCACGTCGATCTCGTCGTGCAGGTGGGCTCGCCGAAGAGCGTCGCCGCGCTCCTCCAGCGGGTCGGGCGGGCGGGCCACCGGGTCGGCCAGACCGTTACCGGGCGGGTGATCGCCCTCGACCGGGACGAGCTGATCGAGTGTGCAGTCATGTTGAAACGGGCCGAGGAGGGGTTCGTCGACTCCGTCTCGATCCCGGAGAACGCCCACGACGTCGCCGCCCAGCACGTCTACGGGATGGCGATCGCCGAGATTCGGCCGGAACGGGAGCTCCGGTCGATCCTCCGGCGAGCTCACCCGTACCGGGACTACGACGACGGGCGCTACGAGTCGCTCATGCGATATCTCACGGCCGAGTACGCCGGCATGGAGGATCGGAACGTCTACGCGAAGATCTGGCGCGACGAGAACGACCCACCCGACGGCGAACACCACCACCCCGAGTTCCCCGTCGGCGAACCCCTGATCGGCAAGCGGGGGCGGCTCGCCCGGGTAATCTACATGACGAACGTGGGCACGATCCCGGACTCGTTCAGCTGTGACGTCCACACCCGCGCGGACGACGAGTGGGTCGGGGGGCTCGACGAGGACTACCTCGACACCTTGGAGAAAGGCGACGTCTTCGTCCTCGGCGGGAACCGCTTCGAATACCGGTACCGTCGGGGGTCGAAGGTGTACGTCGACCGGACGGTCGCCCGGCCGACGGTCCCGACCTGGTACTCCGAACGGCTCCCGCTCTCGCCGGACCTCGGCCGGGAGATCCTGGCTTTCCAGGGTGAGCTCCTCGATCGCCACCGCGAGGGCGGGCCGCCGGCGGTCAGAGCCTGGCTGCGGGGGTTTCCCCTCGACGACGACGCCGTCCGCGCGATCGCGCGGCTGTTCGACCACCAGCTCCGGTACGCCGGCCCCGGGAGCGTCAGCACCGGGAGCCGACTGACGATCGAGGTCGAACGCGACCGCGAGGAGTACGCCCGGCGGTACTACGTCCACTCCTGTTACGGTCGGCGGTTCAACGACGGCTTCTCGCGGCTGCTCGCCGCCCGCTGTGCCGCCGAGGCCACGGCGAACGTCACCGTCGCCGTCGCCGACAACGGTTTCGTCCTCTCTATGCCCCTGAACCGGAAAGTCGACCTCGTGGGGATCGTCGAGGACCTCGATCAGGACGGCGTCCGCGGGGAGCTGCGGGCGGCACTCGACGGGACCGACCTCCTGAAGCGGTACTTCCGGATCAACGCCACGCGGTCGCTGATGATCCTCAAACGGTACAAAGGCTACGAGAAATCGGCGAGCGAACAGCAGGTCGCAAGCGAGATGTTACTCGGCTTCGCCGAGGACGTCCCGGAGTTCGCCGTCTTAGAGGAGACTTACCGGGAGATCCTCGAAGACTCACTCGACGTGGCGGGGATCGAGGCGGCCGTCGCCGCGATCGACGACGGCGGGCTGATCGTCGAACGGCTCCCCCTCGACTCGCCGAGCCCGCGGGCGTTCGGGCTGGCGACGCTGTCGGCCAGCGACGTCGTCCTCGCCGAGGACGAGAGCGCGGCGTTGCGGGCGTTCCACGAGCACGTGCTCTCCGAGATCGACGCGGCGGGTCGGACTCAGTAGCCGACGACCGTGCCGCCGTCCAGGTCCGGTCGGGAGGGTGACCGCACCGACAGGGTGACAGCCGGCAGTCACCGGCCGACTTTCACAAGCTGTTTGCCGACGTTCTCGCCCTCGAACAGCCCGAGAAACGCCGCCGGCGCGTTCTCGATCCCCTCGGTCACCGTCTCACGGTAGCGAAGCTCTCCCTCCTCGACCCAGCGGGCCAGCCGACGGCTCACGCTCTCGGCCAGGTGGTCGTAGTCGCTGACGATGAACCCCTCGACCCGGGTCCGGGTACGCTGGTGGAGCCGTCGCGGGCCGCTCACCCGCTCGCCCTCCGGGAGGTTGTAAAGCGAGATCTTCCCGCAGACGGCGACCCGGGAGTAGTCGGTGAGTCGATCCATCACGGCGTCGCTGACGGGGCCGCCGACGTTCTCGAAGTAGAGGTCGACGCCGCGGGGACAGGCCGACTCGATCGCCGACGGGAGGTCCTCGGCGCGCCGGTAGTTCACCGCGGCGTCGAAGCCGAGCTCGTCTGTGAGCCAGGCCGTCTTCTCCGCCGAGCCCGCGACGCCGACGACCCGACAGCCCGCGATCCGGGCGATCTG
>PUPA01000195.1 GCA_003552885.1 Natrialbaceae archaeon | reverse complement strand
TCCCGCTGGCCCGCCACCTCCTCGAGGAGGCCGGCGTCGTCCTCGCGCCGGGGGACGGGTTCGGCGAGGCCGGTCGGGGCCGGCTGCGTCTCTCCTTTGCGAACTCCGACGAACGGCTCCGGGAGGGATTCGACCGGATCGAGACGGGGCTAGAGACGTTCTGAACGGGCCCGACGGACTCGGGAGAGGGGGTAGACGCGAGGGGAAGGACCCACGGACGCGAGGTAGAGGGTGGACGCGACGTGGAGATCCCCGCGGGAAGCCGAAACAGTAAGGCCGAACCGCCGTCGAGGGGAGAGCGTGACGCTTACGGCGACCGTCCCCGATCTGCTCCGGCTCGTCGCCGTCCCCGTCTTCGCCTGGGCGGCGGTGCGTGACGTGCGGACCCGCCGGATCTCGAGTTCGCTGTGGGTTCCCCTGGCCGCCCTCGGGGCGATCTTGCTGGTCTGGGACGGCTGGCTCGCCCGCCGATCCGGGGAGTTCGCGTGGGCGGAGTTCCTGCTCCCGGCCGCGGTGAGCCTGGGGTTCGTCGTGCCGCTCGCGTACCTGTTCTGGTGGTTCGGCGGCTTCGGTGGGGCCGACGCGAAGGCGCTTATGACCCTGGCGTTGCTCTTTCCGGTCGCGCCCGCCTACGCCGTCGGCGGGCTGATCCTCCCCCTGACCGCCACCCCCGTCGGGGCGTTCTCGTTTACGATCCTCACCAACGCCGTGCTCGTCGGGCTGGCGATCCCGGTCGTTCTCGCGGCCCGGAACGCCGCCGCCGGCCGGATCGCGCCCGTGATGTTCGTCGGCTGGCCGGTCGCTGTCGAGGCGATCCCTACCCGTCACGGTCGTCTGCTCGGCGAGCGCGGCGGGCTCGATCTGGACGCTCTGCGGATGTACCTCCGGTGGCGCGGGCTCACGCTCGATCGGCTCCGGGCCGAACCGGACCGGTACCGGGATCCGGCGACGCTGCCCGCCGATCCCAACCCGCCGACCGACGGCGCCGTGGACGTCGGGAAGGAAGATCCCGGAGAGGCGAGCGACGGCCGGGACGACGCGACCGAGCGACGGGACGGCCTCGAGGACGACCCCTGGGGGGCGGAGACGTTCCTCGCGGAGATCGACCGGTCCGCGTACGGGACGACGGCCGAGGAGCTCCGGGAGGGTCTCGAGGTGCTCGTCGCCGAAGAGCGGGTGTGGATCTCGCCTGGAACTCCGTTTCTGGTGCCCGTCTTCGTCGGGCTCGTCGTCGCGCTCGTCTACGGCGACCTGTTACTGGCCGTCCTCGGCTAGACGTTCGTACACCGGCACGACGACCGTCCACAGCAGGACGATCGCCGTCCCGAGGACGATCGCGGCGACGTACGGGCCGGGTCGGTCCGCTGGCGGGCCGCCCGCGAGCGCGAGGACCGTTCCGGAAAAGAGCACGAGGACCCCCACGAGCGTCCCCAGCTCGAGGGCGACCGCGATCGGGCGCTCGCGGCTCGCGGCGAGCAACGCCGTCAGCCGGCTGGTGATGGCCATGGCGGCCGATCGTCGCCGGGGGAGAAAACGCTGGCGGGCTCAGAGCTCGGCCGCGATCCCCTCGGCGATCTCGCCGAACTCCTCGTCGGGGACGTCGGCGGCCTGCCCCATCACGTCGTGGAGCGGACCGCCGCCGTCGCCGGCGTGACGCGGGACGACGTGACAGTGGACGTGTTCGACCTCCTGTCCGGCGGCGGCGCCGTCGTTGAAGCCGACGGTCGCGCCGTCGGCGTCGACGGCCCGCTGGACGGCCCCCACCACGCGGTGGATCGTCGCGTAGAGGTCGGCGGCCTCCTCGGGGGGGACGTCCGTTAGCCGGGGGTACTCCACTTTCGGGATCACGAGCGTGTGTCCGCGTGCGAGCGGGTTCACGTCGAGGAACGCGAGGGTCGTCTCGTCCTCGTACACCACGTGCGCCGGGATCTCGCCGTCGACGATCTTGCCGAATATCGTGCTCATGCGAACGGGTGTGATGGGCCACAACAAGAAAGTTCCTCGGTCGTCGTCGGCCCGGTCGATCCGACGGCGGTCCGACGAGATGGATGGGTCCACCGGGTGGACACTTATGATCCGGCCCGGAGAAGGGTCGGCCATGGGATCACACGTACTCGTCCCGATCGACGACTCGACGCGGGCGACACAGGCGCTCGACTTCGTCCTCGAGTCGTACCCCGACGCCACGATCACCGTGTTGCACGTCGTCGATCCCGGGGATTTCTACGCCGCGACCGGAATCGAAGGCGCCGCGATGGCGAACTACGAGCAAATCCGTGAGAACCACGAGAAACACGCCGAACGGCTCTTAGAGGGAGCCCGCGAGCGGGCCGCGGAGGCCGGCGTGGAGGTCGAGACCGACCACGTCCTCGGCTCGGTCTCGCGGTCGATCCTCCGGTACGTCGACGAGAACGACGTCGATCACATCGTGATTGGGAGTCACGGTCGCACGGGTGCCCGGCGGATCCTGCTGGGTAGCGTCGCCGAGCGGATTGCCCGCCGGTCGCCCGTTCCGGTGACGGTCGTCAGATAAGGAGTCGACACCGTGAGAACAGCTCTCTATAGAGCGCACATACCAACGGTTTAGCCTCCAGCCGACGGGAACGACGTCATGAGCGGGGACACGATCCGCGTCGCGTTCGTCTGCGTGCAAAACGCCGGCCGCAGCCAGATGGCGATCGCCTACGCCGAGCGCGAGCGCCGCGAGCGCGGCCTCGAGGACGACGTCGAGTTGCTCGCGGGGGGTACTCACCCGGCCGAGGACGTCCACGACGTCGTCGTCGAAGCGATGGCCGAGGAGGGGTTCGAGATCGCCGGTCGTCGGCCGCGGGCGATAACCGACGCGGAGCTCGCGAGCTGTGACGTCGTCGCGACGATGGGCTGTTCGACCCTCGAGCTCGAGGCCGAGACCGACGTTCGCGACTGGGACCTCCCCGACCCCCACGGCCGGGAGCTCGACGCGGTCCGGGAGATCCGCGAGACGGTCCACGGACGCGTCGCCGGGCTGTTCGACGAACTCGAGGGCCGCCGGTAGCCGGACCTACACCGACGTGAGCGCGCCGACGGGGGCGTCGGTCCGTTCGCGGGCACGGTTCAGCCCGGCCTCGCCGGCCGCGATGAGCACGAACACTCCGGCCGGGCTCGCCCCGGCCGCCTCGACGATCTCGAGCAACAGCTCCTGGGTCTCCCCGGACCGGATGAGGTCGTCGACGACGAGGACGCGCTCTTCGGCCCCGATCGCCGCGGCGGGCAGGTAGTAGGTGAGCTCGATCCCCGACTTGAGGCGCGTTCTGGCCTCGATGAACTCCTCGACGGCGGTCTCCTTGCGCTTTTTCGCGTACACACACCGGACGCCGTAGTAGCTCGCGAGCGCGCTCGCGAGGGTGATGCCGTCGGTCGCCGCCGTCAACACCGCGTCGGGGCGGTCGGCGGTCGCCGACGCCGCGACGACGGTCGCGAGGAGGTCGATAAACGGCTGGTCGAACACCACGCCGGAGGTGTCGACGTACCCCTCGCCGTCGAGGCGCAACCGCGCCTCGAGTTCGGCCGCGATCGCGTCGCGGCCGACGCCCTCGACGACCTCCCGGGCGCGGTCGGCGCCGGGCAGCACGTGGCCGTTGACGTAGCGGTTGAGATCACCCGGCGGGAAGCCGGTCAGCTCGGCGAGCTCGTCGTAGGTCCGGCTCTCTTTGAGCATCGAGAGCACGTCGACGGCCCGAAGCTGGAGGGTGGCCTTCTCGGCTCGGTTCATACCCGTGTGCAC
>PUPA01000075.1 GCA_003552885.1 Natrialbaceae archaeon | reverse complement strand
CGCCGGAGGTCTCCTCGTACACCTGAATCGTGGTCAGGTTCCCTTCGATCTCGATGACCTCGCCCATCAGCCCTTCCTCGCCGACGTAGACGACGTCGTTCATCCGGGCGTCGAGGTCCGTAGCGGTCACGACCGGACCGCTCACGCTCTGTATGACGCCGTCCTCGCGGACGGCCTCCGTCTGCTCTGTCGTGCTCATGTGTCGTTTTCCTCCTCCATCAGGTCGATACCGATCGCGCGTTTGATCTGCTCGCGCAGACCGCCGCCGGCGCCGCCGCCGCCGATCGTGACCACGACCGGTTCGACGCTCGTCTCGACGTCCTCCCGAACGCCCCGGGAGAGGTGTTCGAGGTCGTCGTCGTGCATGACGACGATGCCGACCCCGTCGTCGGCTAGAACCTCGGTGACCGCGGCGTCTAACTCTTGTGTTTTCTCGGTCTCCGGAACGTTCTCGAACCGTCTGACGCCGGCCAGCCGGAAGCCGGTGGTGAACTCCGGGCTGCCGACGACCGCGATCTCCTGGCTCATGTGATCACCAGCTCGTCTTCGATCTCGGCCTCGGTCAGCCCGACCTCCCGCCCGCGGGCGATCGCGCGGATGTTCTCCACCTCCCGTTCTTTGGCCAGCACGTACGAGAGCACCCCCGAGACCGAGACGGGGTAGACACTCGAGAGCGTGTCGGCGTACTCGAGTAACGCCTCGTCGATGGCGTGTTCGAACTGGATGAGGCTGTCTGCCTCCTGGAGGCGATCGAGGGCGGCCGAGAGCCGGTCGCCGTACCGACCGCTCTCGACGATGTGCTCGACGAGGGTGTCGTAATCGCCGACGAGCCGGCTCAGTTCGGCCTCGTCGAACAACACTCCCCCGTCGATGTAGAACTCGGCGGGGTCGAGGTCGGCGCCACTACGGGCGAGCCGGAGGGCGTTTCTGGCGTTTCGGAAGTCGATCTCCGCCTGGAGGAACTCGACGTACAGCGCCTCCGGCCCCTCCGTGGGCCGACCGAGGTCCTCGAGTAACAGCTCGTAGAACGCCCGATCGAGGGCGTTCTCCAGGGGCACGAGCATCCCGGTCGTCTCGTACTCCTCGTAGGCCGCCTTCAGCGGTTCGCCGAACACCGTCCCCGAGAGCAACTCGACGACCTCCTCTACCGAGTCGGCTTCGACCATCCGGTCGAGGGTGGCGTCGTCGAGCTCGCCGGCCCGGACGAGGTCGGTCGAGATCTCTTCGGGGGACGCGTCGGTGTAGATCCCACGGACGACGGTCTTTACGTTCCAGACGTCGAACTTCCGCAGGTAACGGGCGATCAGATCGTACAGCCGCCCCTCGGACCACTCGAGCAGGTCGTCGAAGTGTTTCGCGAGGTTGCGGTTCAGCGCGTACTCGATCAGATCGACGCCCGAAAACCGGGTTCCGAGCCGGTTTATCTCCCGTTCGTACTCCGTCTCCTCCATAAAGCGGGCGATACCGCTCGGCCCCATCCGGACCAGCTTCCGGTAGTCCTCCTCGGAGAAGAGCGACGCCCGTCGAGAGCGGACCCGCGCGTTGACGAACTCGGGGTTCGAGGCGCCTGCGCTCATTGCTCGAAGAGCCTGTCGCTTATCTCCCGGAGGTTCTCCTCCCAGACGTCCTCGAGGATCGAGTCGAACGTGTTGTTCACCCGGATCCGCGACCCCGGGCTCTCGACGAAGACGCCACCGAGACAGTCGTACTCGCCGGCGTGCTCGTAGCCATCGTACTCCGCGAGGATCGACTCGAGCAGCTCCTCGTCGTCGGCGCGGCCGTAGACGGAGACCTCCTCGACGTCCGTGAACTCGACGCTCGCGGCCTCGAGCAGCGAGCGGGTCAGCTCCTCGCGGGTGTCGCCCTCGAGGGCGGCCAGCTCCGCCTCGACGTCCGCGCGGACCTCCCGGAGGGCGTCACGGCGCGTCTCGAGGCGCTTTTGTTTCGCCTCCAGTTTCGCACTGGAGAGACGCTGTTCCCGGAGCCGCTCGATCTCGCGGTCGGCCTCGCGGCCCGCCTGCTCGCGGATCTCTACGGCGTCTTCTTCGGCCTCGGCGACGATCTCGGCCGCCCGGCTCTCGGCCTCCTCGCGGATCTCTTCCGCGCGCGCGTTCGCTTCCTCGCGGATGTCCTCTACGACTGTGTCGAGACTCATTGTGGGAGCTCAGACCAGGAAGATCACGACGATCGCGAAGATCACGAGCGTCTCCGGCAGCACCGTCAGAACGATGCCGGGGACGAACATGTCCCGGTCCTCGGCGATCGCACCGACGGCGGCGGCGCCGATCCCGCGCTCGGCGTACCCCGAACCGAGTGCGGCGAGTCCGACCGCGATCGCGGCCGCGGCGAGTGCGTATCCCTCGGCGAGTTCGGCCGCTGCTTCCTCCGTCATCGTTTCGAGGATCGGTGCCACCTGCGCCATCGCATTTACGAGTTCGAGTTCCATGATTGTCTGGATTCGTGTCCGTTGGTTGCGCTCGTAACCGAACAGTTGCTACCTGGCTTCGCGCCCGTGATAAAACTTCTGAAAGGGCCCGAAAGCGGCGGTACGGACCGTGAGGGGCAGTACTGCGGCTACGGCTGTCACGCCCAGCTCCGGGACCGCCCCGACGGTGGGTCCGTAGTCGCCCCGACGGCGAAGCCGGAACGCGGACGACGGCTCCAGTCGACCCGTGGCGGCGGAGGTGGCCGTCAGTCGGCCGTCGCCGTCCGGTCGCCGCCGAACGGCTCGTACTCCTCGCCGCCACCCTCGTAGAACTTCTGGAAGAACTCCACGTACTCGAGACGCAGCATCTGGATGCCCGCCGCGGTGATCCCGAGCAGGAGCACGAGCACGTGTCCGAGGACGAACACGAGGACGGCGCCGATCAGGGCCACGATCGCGACCAGGATCGAGTCGGCCCCGAGGCCGATCCAGATCAGCCCCTGGAACGAGACGTCCCCCGTCGGCGGCCCGAAGAGGGCGAACTCGGTGTAGCCGTCGGTGACGAACGCGCCGAAGACGAGTACGTTCACCACGAACGCCATCCCACCCTTCGCGAGCAGGACGGCGACCATCCGGAGATACGAGAGGACGTGGCCGAACGCCCACGCCGGCACCTCCGCGACGCCGGCGACGCCCTCGCCGACCCCGACCATCACGACGCCGACGCCGAACGCGGCGAGCCCGACGAGCCCGACGACCTCGGGCAGCCCCTCGAAGCCGAGAAACAGGTTGAGTACGGCCTCCTCGCCGACGAGGAACTCCGGCTTCTCGCCGACGAGATGGAGGCTGAAGATCCAGGCGAACAGCCCGTTCATCGCCAGAATCCACGATCCACGCTCCAGGACGGCGGCTTTCAACCCGTGGCTGAGCTCGTTGATAAAGCCCATCACGAGACCGACGTTGAGGTGGAGCAAGCCGAACGCCAGGCTCAGGACGATCCAGAGGATCGCCCACTCGGTCGTCTGGAGCCCCTTGGTGAGCGTCCCCGCGAGCGGCAGGGCGATCCCGAGGTCGGCCATGTGGACGCCGAAGATGTCGTCGTAGAGGTAGCCGAAGACGACTGTGAAGATCCCGGCCCAGATGGCGATCGAGCCGATCGCCCGGCCGGCGTCGGAGTCGAACACCTGCCAGGCGCCGTAACCGATCAGCATGTAGAGGATCCCGTAGCCGATGTCGCCGATCATGAAGCCGAACGCGAACGGGTAGGTCAGAAAGACCAGAAGCGTCGGATCGAGCTCGCTGTATCTCGGCTGGCTGACCATCTTCACCATCAGCTCGAACGGCTTCGCCGG
>PUPA01000053.1 GCA_003552885.1 Natrialbaceae archaeon | reverse complement strand
GTTCGTGAGGCGGTATCGATCCCAGTCCTCGCCGAAGGCGGGATTCGAGGGCGCGGAGAGATCGATCGACTGCTGGGTGGGGATACTGACAGCACCGACGCTACCGGACAGACACCCGCCCCGGCCTGTGACGCGGTCGGGATGGCCCGGCCGTTCTACGCCGAACCCCGACTCGGCGCGCGGCTGCTCGAGACGGAGTCGGGTCGGGTCCTCTGTGAGAGCTGTAACAACTGTACGATCCCGCAGGTCACCGGCGCGCCGGGGATGTGCCGGACGCCGTCGGTGCTCCGCGAACGGGGGCGACTCGAGCGCGCTGGCGCCTACGACCGCGAGTAGCGGGGGCCGGCGCTCACTCGTAGTAGTCCAGCCGTTCGATCACGTCGGCGAACGCGACGTTCTCTCTGACCTGACTGATCTCGATCCGCGCCCGCTCGCCTCTCTCGGTGCCGGGAACGATGACGACGTAGCCACGTTCGACGCGGGTGATGCCGTCGCCCTGTTCGCCGATGTCCTCGATCTCGACCGTGCGGGTCTCACCCTCCTCGACGGGTGGCTTCGGCGTTCCGCGCGTCCGATCGACGTCGTCGTCGGACCGTGTCTCTTCTTCCGTCTCCGAGCCCGCCGAGAGCAACGCGACTCGGTAGACCTCACCCTCCGACAGGTCGCCGACCTCGAGTTCGCGTTCTGGAACCTCGAGGACGTAGGCGCCGTCCCGCGTTTCGATCCGACCGGAGAACAGACAGAGCAATCGTTCGGAGATCTCCATTTGGTGTGCCTCGTCCTGGGGGATGTGACCATACCGGCTTGAGTGTACCGGTCGGTGGCGGCGCGGACTCCGGGTCAGACGATCTCGATCTCGCCGCGCATCGTCGACTCGTGGGGTTCACAGATGTAGTAGACCATCCCCTCTTCGACCTCGAACTCGAGGCTCTGTTCGGCTCCCTCCTCGTCGATGACCTCCGTCTGGTAGTCGCCTATCACCTCGTCGTCGGTGTCCCTGATCTCGATGTTGTGGCGGCCGCCATCCTCGTTCGTCCAGGTGAACGTGTACGTCTCTCCATCCTGGAGGGCGATCGTGGGGTTCTGTTCGTCGGCGATCCCGTCGGGCTCGACGCCCTCCCAGCCGGCCGTCCACCCCTCGAAGACCATCTCGCCGGGCTCGACCTCGATGGCGGCGTCGGGCTCGTCGTCGTCGTCCGCCGGCTCCTCCTCCGGGTCGTCGTCCGCACAGCCGGCGATCGAGACGACGCTCGCGGCGCCGACCGCCCCGAGCACGCGTCGTCTACCGATCCGGTGTTTCGATGTCATCCGGGCGAACGGACGCCCTCCAGGCACATGAGTCGGCGACCGGCAGCTGCCTGTCGTTGAGGTCGCTCCCCGGTGGTCCCCTCGCCCGCTCCCGTCGCCAGGCTGTCGGGGCTCTCGGTCGACGTCGTAACCCCCCTCACTTTTGCCCGTCGACCGCCTCCCGGCGAGTGATGAGTCTCAGTCTCTCCGCGGCGCCGGCGTCGGCCCCGGCCGAGGCGGCCGACGGCGTCTGGCTCGAGTGCATCGAGTGTGGCGAAACGTACGCGCCCTTCGAGGAGGTTCGGTACACCTGCGGGGAGTGTGGCGGCTTGCTCGAGGTCCGGTACGCCGAGCCGCCGACGTTCGCGGAGTTCTCCGGCGAGGGCGTCTGGCGGTACGCCGAGACGCTCCCCCTCGACGCCGGCGTCTCGGTCCGGGAGGGGGCGACGCCGCTGTACGAGGTCCCCCGGCTCGAGGAGTCGGTCGACCTCGAGGCGTTGCGGATCAAACACGAGGGGATGAACCCGACGGGCTCGTTCAAAGACCGCGGGATGACCGTCGGCGTCGCCGTCGCCCGGGAGCTCGGCGTCGACCGGCTGGCGTGTGCCTCGACGGGGAACACGAGCGCCGCGCTGGCGGCCTACGGGGCACGGGCCGGGATGGAGACGCTCGTCCTCCTGCCCGCCGGCAAGGTCGCCGCCGGCAAGGTCGGCCAGGCGGCCCTCCACGACGCCCGCATCCTCGAGGTCGACGGCAACTTCGACGCCTGTCTCGACGTCGTCCGCGAGCTGGCCGACCGCGGGGAGGTCTACCTGCTGAACTCGCTGAACCCGTTTCGCCTCGAGGGTCAGAAGACGATCGGCCTCGAGATCTTAGAGGAGTTTCGAGACGACTACGGCGCCTGGCCCGACCGGATCGTCCTCCCTGTCGGCAACGCCGGCAACACCTCGGCGCTGTACAAGGCCTTCCGCGAGCTCGTCCAGGCGGGCGCACTCGAGCCGGACGAGGTGCCGAAGCTCACCGGTGCCCAGGCCGCCGGCGCGGCCCCGATGGTCGAGGCCGTCGAGAACGGCAGCGAGGAGATCCGTCGCTGGGAGGACGTCGAGACCCGCGCGACCGCGATCCGGATCGGCAACCCGGTCAACGCGCCGAAAGCCCTCCCGGGCATCCGCGAGACCGGCGGCACTGCGGTCGCCGTCACCGACGATGAGATCACGGCGGCCCAGCGCGAGCTCGCCAGGGAGGGAATCGGCGTCGAGCCCGCCTCGGCGGCGTCGCTCGCGGGCCTCCGGAAGCTTCGCGAGGACGGCGTCGTCGCCGCCGACGAGCGCGTCGCCTGTCTCACCACGGGCCACCTGCTGAAAGACCCCGACGCGGCCGCGGCCGCGGGTAACGAGCCGGAGCCCGTCCCCGCGGACACCGACGGGGTGTTGGCCCACCTGGCCGGCGACTGACCCCTTCGGCGGAGTCCGCGGGGACGACGTTCACGCCGGTCGACGGACGGCCGTCGGACCCCCGTCACCCGCGTCTGACAGCCGGCTGACTGAAGCTTTTGGGCCGTCGCGTGTTACTCTGTCTCCCGATGTCGATCGACCACCGAACCGCCGACCACGCCGCCGAGTCGGCGCCGCCGGGGGACCTCCCCGCGTCCACCGTCCGTCCCCGTCGACCGGACGCCGCGGGGACGGCGCTGCCCGACCGGATCGAACGTGCCCGCCTCCGGGCACGAATCGCCGCCCTCGAGCGGTCGCTGGCCGAACACGAACGCCGCCACCGGGCGGTCGTCGAGGGGTACGAACGGCTGCTCGAGGAGTGCCGGGAGTCCCAGCACGAGGAGAGAACCCACAGCGGTTCGAACCAGGGGGTCCTCTCGCGGCTCGCCGCCCGTCTCCGAATCCGCTGACGCCCGCGGGGCCACCCGAACCGCCGCCCGTGGAGCCACCCGGACCGCTGCCCTCGTGGCCGCCCGGACCGCCGATCTGGTGAAAACCCCTCGCCGCCCGTCACTCCTCGGCTCGGATCTCCCCACCGGCCGTCACTCCTCGGCTCGGATCTCCCCACCGGCCGTCACTTCCCGGCTCGGACCTTCTCGCCGGCCATCATCTCGAGGACCTGCATCACGCCGGAGTTGCAGTCTCGGCCCATCCCGTTTTCGACCATCGTCTTGTACAGCTCGTGGGTCACGGCGGTGCCGGGCAGGGGCGCGCCGTACTCCTCGCCGGCCTCCGCGACGATCCGGAGGTCTTTGTACTGGTACTCGGCGAAGAAGCCGGGATCGAACTCCCCGTGGATCATGTTCGGTGCGCGGTTGTCGAGGGTCCAACAGCCCGCGGCGCCGCCGCTGATCGCGTCGACGACGGCCTCGAGGTCCGCGCCGGCCTTGCCGGCGAAGACGAGCGCCTCGCTGACCGCGACCATCTGGGCGGCACAGACGATCTGGTTGCAGGCTTTGGTCGTCTGACCGGCGCCGTTCGGTCCACAGTGGGTGACCGTCTCGCCGGTCACCTCGAGTACGTC
>PUPA01000205.1 GCA_003552885.1 Natrialbaceae archaeon | reverse complement strand
GGCCGCGCGCCTCACTCGAGCGGTTCGACGAGTTCGACGACGTGACCGTCGGGGTCCTCGACGAACGCCGTCCGGGCGCCCGCGGCGGGCTGGTCTGCGGGTTCGGAGACGACGCCGTGGTGGTCGATCCGCTCGAACGCCGCGTCGACGTCGTCGACGCCGATCGCGAGGTGGTCCCAGGCGGTGCCGGGCTCGAAGGACTCCTCGCCGTCGGTGTCGGACAGCTGGATCTCGACGCCGTCCTCGTCGGCGACGTAGAGGTTTCGGGTGTCGCCGTCGGGGGTGGTGAACTCCCAGGAGCGTTCGAAGCCGAGCTCGCTCTCGTACCAGTCGGCGGCGCGGTCGGCGTCGGCCACGTTCAGACAGACGTGTATCAGCGGCATGCGTCCGGCATCCACTCGCGGGACGGGAATAAACACCACGGTTTCGCCCCTCCGAGAGCGCTCGGGAACTACGGCGGTCCGACGGCTGGCGGCTCACCCAAGGCTTAATTCATTACCTTTCTACTGTCTGGGTATGGCAGTCGAAGACCGGTTCTACGATCCGGAGGGGTTGGAGACGTCGGCGACCGCTCTCGGCAACGACCGACCGGACGTCGGGGAGTACGCCGCGCTCGCGAGCGACCTGCGCAGACGCGTCCGTGGGGAGGTCCAGTTCGACGAGTACGCCCAGATCCTGTACGCCACCGACGGGAGCATCTACCAGGCCAGGCCGGCCGGCGTCGTCCTGCCCAGGGACGAGGATGACGTGATCGCCGCGGTCGAGGTCGCCGCCGACCACGACGTGCCGGTGCTCCCGCGGGGTGCCGGCTCCTCGCTCGCGGGCCAGGCCGTCGGTCCCGGCTGTGTCGTCCTCGATTTCACCAAGTACATGGACGACCTGCTCGAGGTCGACCCCGAGAGCCAGCGGGCGGTCGTCCAGCCCGGGCTCGTCCAGGACCACCTCGACGCGGCGGTCGCCGACCACGGCCTGAAGTTCGCCCCCGACCCCGCCTCCTCGAACCGATCGACGATCGGCGGCGGCATCGGCAACAACTCGACGGGCGCACACTCCGTCCGGTACGGCATCACCGACGCCTACACCGAGGAGCTGAAGGTGGTGCTCGCCGACGGCTCGCTCGTCCACACCCGCGAGCTCGTCCTCGACGGCGAGGAGTACGAGCGGATCGTCGCCAAAGACGACCTGGAGGCCCGGATCTACGAGACCGTCCGCGAGCTGGTCGACGACAACGAGGCGGAGTTAGAGGAGCGCTACCCCTCGCTGAAGCGATCGGTGTCGGGTTACAACCTCCACAAGGTGATCTACGAGAACGAGGCCGGCGAGGAGGTGATCAACCTCTCGAAGCTGTTCGTCGGCGCTGAAGGCACCCTCGGGGTGATCGTCGAGGCGACGATCTCGCTCGTGACCGTCCCCGAGGAGACCGCGCTCGCGATCTACTTCTTCGCCGACCTGATCGACGCGATGGAGGCGGTGCCGGAGGCCCTCGAGTTCCCCGTCAGCGCCGTCGAGCTGATGGACGACGAGGTGTTCCGGCTCGCCCGGGAGTCGGAGGGGTACGCCGAGTACGCCGAGGCGATCCCCGAGGAGGCGACGGCGGCGCTGATGCTCGAGTGGGACGACGAGTGCGTCGAGGACTTCGAGGCGGCGATCGGGGAGACGAACGCCCACTTCGTCGAGGACGGGGCCGCATTCGACGTCATCGAGGCGTACACCGAGGCCGATCAGGCCGACCTCTGGAAGCTCCGGAAGGCCGCGATTCCCCTCCTGATGGCCCTCGAGGGCGATCCGAAGCCGTACCCGTTCATCGAGGACGCGACGGTGCCACCCGAGGAGCTCGCCGAGTACGTCCAGGGGTTCGAGGAGATCCTCGAGGACCACGGCACCTCCGCGGCGTACTTCGCCCACGCCGGATCGGGAACCCTCCACATCCGGCCGATCCTCAACCTCAAAGACGAGGACGGGATCGAGACGATGCACTCGATCACCGACGACGTCACGGACCTCGTACTCGAACACCACGGGGCGTTCTCCGGGGAACACGGCGACGGGATGGCCCGCACCGAGTTCAACCCCAAGATGTACGGCGAGGCCCTCTGGGGGGCGTTCAAGGAGCTGAAGACCGCCTTCGACCCCGACTGGCTGATGCACCCCGGCAACGTCGTCTACCGCGAGGGCCCCGACGATCCCGGCCCCGAGAGCGAACGCGGCGTCGGCGCCGACATGCGCGAGAACCTCCGGTACGGCGCGAGCTACCAGTCGATCGAACCCCAGACCGCCCTCGACTTCGATGACGAGGGGGGCTTTTCTCACCTCGTCGAGCTGTGTAACGGCTGTGGCACCTGTCGGCAGACCGACTCGGACGTGATGTGTCCGACCTACCGGGCCTCCAAAGAGGAGATCCAGACGACCCGCGGGCGGGCGAACATGCTCCGGGCGGCGATCTCCGGGGAGCTGTCGGAGGAGGAGATCTACTCCGAGCGGTTCCAGACGGAGGTGCTCGACCTCTGTGTGGGCTGTAAGGGCTGTAAGAGCGACTGTCCGACCGGCGTCGACCTGGCGAAGCTCAAAGCGGAGGTCAAACACGAGTACCACCAGGAGAAGGGAGCGAGCCTGCGGACCCGCCTCTTTGGCAACATCGATCGGCTCTCGGCGGTCGGGAGCGCCCTCGCGCCGCTGTCGAACCTCGGCCCGAAACTGCCCGGCTCGCGGGCCCTGATGGAGCGGCTGTTCGGCATCGCCGGCGACCGGGAGCTGCCGAACTTCGAGTCCCGGTCGCTCGTCGACTGGTTCGAGGCGCGCGGAAGCCGGGTGCCCGTGGCCGACGCCGACGCGAAGGTGCTCCTGTTCCCGGACACGTACACGAACTACAGCTACACGCGACCGGGGAAGGTGACCGTGCAGGTCCTCGAGACCGCGGGCGTCCACGTCCGGGTCGCCGACGCCCTCGCCCCGAGCGGCCGGGCGGCGTTCTCGATGGGGCTGCTCGATGAGGCCCGCGAACGTGCCGAACACAACGTCGAGACGCTCGCGCCGTACGTCGACGACGGCTGGGACGTCGTCTTCGTCGAGCCCTCCGACGCCGTGATGTTCCAGGACGAGTACCGCGACCTCCTCTCCGGGCCGGCGGCCGACCGCGTCGCCGACGCCGCCTACGGCGTCATGGAGTACCTCGACACGATGAGAGTCGACGACCGGCTCGCGTTCGACGCGCCCGGGGAGACGCTGACCTACCACGGCCACTGCAACCAGAAGGCCACCCGGAAGGACCACCACGCCGTGGGGGCGCTCCGCCGGGCGGGTTACGGCGTCGATCCGCTCGACTCGACGTGCTGTGGGATGGCCGGCTCCTTCGGCTACGAGGCCGAACACTACGAGCTCTCCCAGGCGATCGGACGGATCCTCTTCCGACAGGTCGAGGAGAGCCCCGGCGACGTCGTCACCGCGCCGGGAGCCTCCTGTCGCTCCCAGCTCGGCGACCGACCCGGGGAGTCCAACCCGCCTCACCCGATCGAGAAATACGCCGAGGCGGTCGTCGGTCCGGCCGAGACGACGGCCACCCCGGAGGCTACGGATCGGCCGCTCGTCGCCGACGGCGAGGACGACTGAGACGGATCGGCGCGCCGTGGTATCGGCGGTCGCTGGCCCGTTCGAGCGATCGTGGCGAGGTCCCGGAGGTCGCGTGACGGGGGACGGCCCCGTCGCGTGACGGTGAACTATTCTCTCGTGTGGTAGTAAACTATCCCCTCACGTCACGGGAGACGACGGTCCCGTGTGACGGCGGGCGACGGCCATCCACGACAGCCCACACCGTTCTCAAATAGAGAACGTGCGAGAGGAGCCCTCCGGAGCCAGCGCGGACGTTACAGCCGTACACGTGTAACCTCTCGACAGACGGACGG